>JAZQFO010000097.1:0-22487 GCA_045539535.1 Acetatifactor sp. | reverse complement strand
GTTTGTCTTCCTAAGACCGCTTGGGCCTCCGACTTCTGATTCGAAATATCGCTACGGAGCACGGCGGATATTCCGTATTTACCGGTGTAGGTGAGCGTACCCGTGAAGGTAACGACTTATACTACGAAATGATTGAATCCGGCGTTATCGAAAAGACCACCATGGTATTCGGTCAGATGAACGAGCCACCGGGAGCAAGAATGAGAGTAGGCTTAACAGGTCTTACCATGGCTGAGTACTTCCGTGACCAGACAGGTAAAGACGTACTTCTCTTCATTGATAACATTTTCCGTTTTACCCAGGCTGGTAGTGAGGTTTCTGCACTTTTGGGACGTATGCCTTCTGCAGTAGGTTATCAGCCTACTTTGCAGACTGAGATGGGTGCGCTTCAGGAGCGTATCACATCTACCAGAAACGGTTCCATCACATCCGTTCAGGCGGTTTATGTGCCTGCGGATGACTTGACAGACCCCGCACCCGCAACCACCTTTGCACACTTGGATGCAACCACCGTACTTTCCCGTTCCATCGTAGAGCTGGGTATTTATCCTGCGGTTGATCCTTTGGAATCCACTTCCCGTATTCTGGATCCCAGAGTGGTAGGTGAGGAGCATTACAAGACCGCCCGTGGTGTGCAGGAGATTTTGCAGCGTTACAAGGAGCTGCAGGATATCATTGCAATCTTGGGTATGGATGAGCTTTCCGAGGAGGATAAGCTGGTGGTATCCCGTGCACGTAAGGTGCAGAGATTCCTGTCTCAGCCTTTCTTCGTTGCAGGACAGTTCACCGGTCTGGAAGGTAAGTATGTACCTATTAATGAGACCATCCGTGGTTTCAAGGAGATTCTGGAAGGTAAGCACGACGATATTCCTGAGAGTTATTTCCTGAATGCAGGTAGTATCGATGATGTAGTAGCCAAGGTACAGAAGTAGTCTGGAAAGGAACGATAAAATGGCAGACAATCAAAATCTTCATCTGCGCATCATCACACCGGACAGAATATTCTACGAGGGTGATGTGGACATGGTGGAATTTAATACAACGGAGGGCGAAATCGGTGTGCTGCCGGGACATATTCCTTTGACCGTTATTATTAAGCCGGGAATCCTGGTTTTCAATGAGGGTGAGGAGGAAAAGGAGGCTGCACTTCACGCAGGCTTTGCAGAGATTTTGCCTGACCAGGTTACGATTCTGGCTGAGATTATCGAGTGGCCGGAGGAGATTGACGAGCATCGTGCTGAGGAGGCTATGAACCGTGCCAAGGAGCGTATTGCAAGCCACAATCCCGAGACGGATATGGTTCGTGCCCAGGCAGCGCTTATGCGAGCAATGGCTAGAATTGAAGTATTGAAGTAAAAATTTTTAGAAGCTCTTGGGGGACATGTTTTCACCCGAGAGCTTCTTATGCCTATAAAATGCACCAAAAAATTCCTTGCGCATACTTTAGTAAAAAGGAGTGATGAGGCATTTTGTATGGATTTAAAACCTAGAATTATCCACACTTTTCCCAGTCAGATACCGCTGCCCTTTTACATGACATATCCGGGATATATGGGTGCAGACCAGGAGAGAGAGCTGGTGCGGGATATGGAGTATTTGCAGCAGGCGTATCCTCGTGAGGTAAAGCGGTATCAGAAAAGAGTGGCTGAGATTTTGGACAATATGGATTATGAGGGGAGCATGATTTATGATGAGTACCCCGATTTGGGCGGTCTCTACCGTATGGTGGATGGAATCGTCAAAGTGTTACAAAATGAAGACAGTAAATTGCCAAAAGAGGATCAGATGTCTGTAGAAAAGTGGGCATGGATGAAGGATCTGATTCAGGTGCTTTTGAGCAATGAGATATATAAGCGCAGACATGGCGGCAGAAGAGGACGAATTTTTGGTTGAATTAAGCAGACTATTAGAAGAAATTTTGAATATAGATTTACAGCAAATTGTGCTGAGTAATTCCAAAGATAAGGCACAGGGCACCAAGGCTAAGGTGCGCCCTGTGCTGATTAAGGATGTGGTGTATTTTCAGGAGACCTTGTACAAGGGTACCCAGGTGTTTCATGAGAATCTGGATAGGGAAGCTGTGAAGCAGCGGATATTGGATTACATGACAGGTTTGTTTCGCCAAGGAGAATTTAAGGCGGAAGCAGTGGAGGCTACAGCCCTTGTAAGCAAAAAAGGAAAGGTAACACTGAAGGTAAAGCGTAAGGGGCAGGCTTTCGGTCGCCAAGGGGAATCGTCCGCGCCCGGCAAGGCAGATTCCACAGGCGCAGAGGCAGACAAGCTAGCCCAGCGCAAACAGGAGCTCGCACACAACCGTACCAAGCAGTATATTCTCATGGATGGTACACCCATAGACTTTTTGGTGGGATTGGGTGTGCAGACGCCGGATGGTAAGGTAAACAAGAATAAATATGATAAATTCCGCCAGATTAACCGCTATCTGGAGTTTATTGAGGATGTGTTGGAGGCGCTGCCCAAGGACAGAACCTTGCGAATTATTGATTTTGGATGCGGCAAGTCCTACCTGACCTTTGCCATGTATTATTATTTGCACAAGATGCAGGGGTGGGATATTCAGGTTACGGGACTTGATTTGAAAACAGATGTAATCAACCACTGTAATGAGCTGGCAGAAAAATTAGGATATGACAAGCTTACCTTTGAGAGAGGGGATATCAGTACCTATGAGGGCGCCACGCAGGTGGATATGGTGGTAAGTCTTCATGCCTGTGACAAGGCAACGGATTATGCGCTGGATAAGGCTGTAAAATGGGGAGCAAAGGTAATTTTGGCGGTGCCATGCTGTCAGCATGAGTTGAACGGACAGATTCGCAGCGAGGTCTTGCAGCCGGTGCTGAAGTATGGCCTGATTAAGGAACGTATGGCGGCATTGATTACGGACGCCCTGCGGGCGAACCTTTTGGAACAGCAGGGGTATGAGACCCAAATATTAGAATTCATTGATATGGAACATACTCCCAAGAATATATTGATTCGAGCAGTAAAAAGAACTGGGAAAGCCATGAAGAAAAAAGCAGAAACCTCCGATATCAGTAAGGTGAAGGAGCTTCTTTTGGCAGATCCCACATTGGAGCATTTGTTGAATGAAAAAGACGCTGATTAAGCTGGCAGTGTGTCTGTCAGTATTTCTAATCACGCTGGTGATTACCGGCAACATAATGAATAAGGGCCATGACAACATGACCATGGAAATGGCACCGGCATCTCTTCCTATCGTGATGATGGAACGGGACGGTATCAGTTACAATGAATTACATGGTTATACCAAGGTGATGGATACGGCATCCATGCGTGATACCATAACTGTGCTGGATGAGGGCAGAGGGTTTGAGGTCAGCGTGGATACTTATGGACGTAATATCACTGGACTAGCCATGGAGGTGCGTAGCATTGACGGAGAACGTCTGGTGGAACAGACGCAGATTAAAGATTATTCGATTAAAAATGGTGTGTTGTCTGCCCAGGCTGCGCTGAAGGATTTGATTGACAGGGATACAGAGTATTCCTTGATGTTGCAGCTGACTTTGGATGAAACTCAGCAGGTGTACTATTATACCCGGGTTATCTGGAGTGATTCGCTGTATGTGAATGAGAAGCTTAATTTTGTATTGGATTTTCATGAACGACTTTACAATCGGGAGGCAGCCAGAGAGCTGACCAAGTATCTTGAGACCAATGGCAAGTTGGAGGATAACAGTTCCTTTCACAAGGTCAACATTCACAGCAGCTTTAAGCAGATAACTTGGGGAGACTTAAATGTCAAAGAGGTAGCAGAGCCGGTAGTTTCCCTCACAGAAATCTCAGGACAAACCGCATCTGTGCTGGTGGATTATGCTGTTTCCACAGGGAGCGGTGAAGATACTATTTATTATCGTGTGCGAGAGCACTTTAGAGTAAGGTACACCACAGAGCGCATGTATCTTTTGGACTATGAGCGTACCATGACTCAGATTGCTGATTCGGAGCATATGCATGCCAATGATAAGATTTTACTGGGTATCACGGGGACAGACATTCCCCTGATGGAGAGTGAGGACGGCAGCAATGTAGTATTTTTGGTGGATAATCAGTTGTATACCTATAATGAGGCCACCAATAAGCTTGCAGTTATTTTTAGTTTTTATGACGAGACCCATGCGGATATGCGTAGTCTGTACAATGGTCATTCAATCAAGATTTTGGATGTTACAGAGGGCGGTGACGTGAGCTTCGCCGTATACGGTTATATGAACAGAGGGCGACATGAAGGTGAGGTAGGTATTCAGATTTACACCTACAGTGCTGCGCTGAATACCATCGAGGAAAATGTTTATATCCCTTACAATAAAAGCTATACCGTACTGAAGCCTCAGGTGGAAAAGCTGTTGTATTTAAACCGCCAGCAGAAGCTTTATCTGATGCTGGAGGATGTGGTATATGAGGTAAATCTGGAGAGTAAGACTTATTATCCTCTGGTGGAAAGTACCATAGATGACAGTCTGCAGGTATCTGAGGACAACCGAATCATCGTATGGCAGGATGGGGAAGACATTTATCACAGTGACCGTTTGAATGTGCGGAATCTGAACACAGAAAAGCAAAGTGTGCTGAACGTGAATCCCGGAGAGGCAATTCGTCCTCTTGGTTTTATGGGTGAGGATATTATCTATGGTGTTGCCAAAGCAGCAGATATTCACAGGGAGAATTCCGGTCGTATTTTCTTCCCTATGTATAAGATTTGTATCAGCGATTCAGACGGAGATATTTTGAAGGAATACCGTCAGGACAATATCTATGTGACAGATTGTATTATAGAGTCCAACCAGATTACCTTGGAGCGGGTGCAGCTTAATGACAAGGGGATTTATAAGGATATTGATCCGGACCACATTATGAACAATGTGGAAACAGAGGAGCATAAATATAAAATTGTGGCGCCCAGTATTGATATATACGAGCGCTATGTGCAGATTCAGACCAGAGAGGCCATTGACAGTAAGACGCTGCAGATTCTTACGCCCAAGGAAGTGGTGTTTGAGGGCGGTAGAGAGCTGGTGCTTGAGGCAGAGAGTCAGGCATTAAAATATTATGTTTACGGAGCCTATGGTGTGGAGGGAATTTATGCGTCTCCGGCCAAGGCGGTGGAGCTTGCCAATGAAATCTCCGGCGTGGTGGTCAATCAGGACGGAAATCTCATCTGGCGCAAGGGTAATCGGGTTGCCCGCAACCAGATTATGGCGATTACAGAGCAGAGGGTTACTGAGGAGAAAAACAGCCTGGCGGTGTGTCTGGATACCGTTCTGGCATATGAGGGCATCGTCCGTAATTCTGATTATCTGCTGGCACAGGGACAATCTGTCATGGAGATTCTGGCGGAGAATTTGGAGGGTGCGCAGATACTGGATTTGGCCGGCTGCGAGATGGAAACGGTACTGTATTATGTGAATCAGGACATTCCGGTGCTGGCACTTTTGGATAACGGAGAAGCGGTGCTGATTACCGGCTTTAATGAATTTAATGTTGTCATAATGAATCCTGCCAACGGAACATTGGCCAAGAAAGGCATGAATGATTCTGCAGAGTGGTTTACAGAAAATGGTAATAATTTTGTTACTTATATAAGGAGGTGAAAATATGGATATCAAGGAAATGATTCAGGAGATGGTTGAGAAGGTAACTTCTGACAAGACTCTTATGGAGCAGTTTAAGAAGAACCCCGTTGGGGCGGTAGAGAAGGTTCTGGGCATTGATCTGCCCGATGACATCGTTGAGAAGATTGTTGATGGTGTTAAGGCAAAGATTACCGTAGACAAGCTTGATGACGTGGCAGATGCACTGAAGAAGCTGTTCTAAAAGGGATTATTATTTCATGGCAAGTAAAAAGCGGCGCTTATGGCGTCGCTTTTTGTGTGTTAATTTATGCTATTAGATTTTGGATTGAAATAGTGTAAAAATTTCTTCTCCATACCATTCCTTCAGTTGGTAAAGGATTTCTTCCTTTTTCCCGGCAATGAAATCTTCTGTATATGCAGTAATGTATCTTAGAATATTGGCATCATACTTTGCCTGTTCGTTTTCATCAGACAAAATCAGTTGATAGTGTGCAAAGTGCATATCCATTTTATCTTCTAAATCATGATAGAGAGAGACAGCTTCTTCATACTGTCCGGCACCTAGGCAAGCACCAATCATGTACTTGTACATATCCCGGGTAAAACCGCGGCAAGAACTAATCATATCAGGATTTTCGCAGAATGCTTCCATAATATGAAGTCCCCATTTGCCGAAGGACAGGGCTTCCTCGTAGGGGAGCCGGGTTCGAAAGCTTTCCATGGCATAGACAAATTCTTTGTTAATGGCACATACAAAATTCATTAGATTTTTGCGTAGCACTTCCTGTTCTCCGTCAATTCCTTTTTCGCAAAGTGCAAGCTGAGCCAGAATACTTTCGCGCAGCCGGTTGCTGGAAACGCTGGGTAGTGTATCAATGTGCTCTCTTGCACTGACGTAGTCTTTTTCGTGAATATAGATCCATGCCATGGCAAAGTGGGCACGTTCAATTAAGCTAGAGTCTGAACTGAACCGTATAATCTGAAGTCCATATTTGATGGCATTGTTTTTGATGCGTGGCCACTGCTCCTGACATTCCTTAGAAGAACGGATATAGCGGCTTAAATTAGCCGTGCGCTCCACGTAGAGACAGAGAATATGGTAATTTGCAGGAGCGCTTAGAACCTCTTCTTGAAGATATTGACATATTTCTAGTGAGCTTTCCGCTTTGCGTGTCCCGTCAAACAGGGCGTCAATCTTGTTTTTGATATTTAGGATTTGGAGGCTGTCATAGGTGTGTGTGGTTAGTCCAAACAAGGTGTCTGTGGATACAGAGAGTGTGGTAGCCAATGGTACAACCATAGAAATATCAGGCAGACCGGCCTCCGATTCCCACCGGCTTACTGCTTGGGCTGTAACACCTAGCTGGGAGGCAAGTTCTTCCTGGGTCATACCGATTTTTTTGCGGGCTGCTTTGATATTCGATCCAATTGATACATTCATGGTGTTATTATTTCCTTTCTGATATTCGGTACCGTAAGACTACTATATCAGAAAGAAAATAGAATTACTAACAATTCCACATTTATGTAAAATCAATTTTGATTTGAAAAAGCACTTGACACATATATCGAACTGCGATATAGTTAATACATCGAGGTGCGATATATTGCACTAAGATATAGGAGGTGAGGCAGATGGATGCTCATATTAAGAAAGTATATATTCCCATGACGGAAACAGGGTTTTATATATTGTTGTGTCTTCAGGAAGAGATGCATGGTTATAGCATTGTGCAGAAAGTAGAAGCCTTGACCGGTGGCGAGATACGATTAAGCCCGGGCACGATGTATGGTAGCTTGTCTAAAATGGAGAAGGATGGACTAATCTGTTTTGTGCGAGAGGAAGAGAAAAGAAAGATATATCGGATTACCGAGCTGGGCAGGCAGGTTCTAAAGTTGGAAATGTCGCGAATTGAGCGATTATATCGCAATTTGAGGGAGGTACAATCATGAGTAATACAAAATTGAAATTAGGATTTTTTACAATTGCAGAATATGAACAGGAGCAGGAGTGGCTGGTCAAGCAGCACAGAGCAGGTTGGAAATTGAGAAATGCCGTGGTGCCATGTTTTTATACATTTGAAAGATGCGAGCCGGAGGATGTGGTTTATCAGCTGGATTATAACAAAGAAGGTCTGGAGTATAAGAGTGAGTATGTACAGATGTTCCGGGATTGTGGCTGGGAACACATTACTGATATGATGGGTTACAGCTATTTCCGAAAACCTGTGTCTCAGACGAATGAGAAGGAAGAAATCTTTTGTGATGATGATTCCAAAATGGATATGATTGAACGTGTTTTTAAGGGGAGAATGATTCCATGTATTGTTATTTTCTTCCTGATTATTCTGCCACAGCTCTTTATGCAGGCATTCGGAAATATGGCGATTAATCGAGTGGTTTTTGGGTTATATGTGCTTTTGTTTGTTATGTACGTTGTAATGTTTATAAAATTTGGGTTGCAGTATGCGCAGTTAAAAAAGAGAATGGGGCGGTGAGGCCCCATTCTTCTTTTGTCTATTTCTCAGGAAAAATATATTTTCTATATCTCTGCAATGCTTTCAAAAGCATCATTCCCAGCACACCGCAGGAAAGTATCTCGCCAACTCCCACTGTTACCATAAAATAGGGTATAGATCCCTCAAACTGATATACATAGGCCAGTACAAAGGGTACAATCAAAGTATTTGCCAGGATGGGTGGTAGCGGAGCCAGCCATATTTTGGTTGGTTTTGCTTGCGCGGCTGCTTTTGCACGGCCGCAGAGCAAATAGGTTCCCAGGGCACCCAACAGAGTTGCCAGACTACCGAAAAGGATGTCTAAAGGCATGCAGCCGGTAAGGATGTTAGACAACAGGCATCCGATAAACAATCCGGGTATGGCGGCAGGGGTAAAAAAGGGTAGAATGGTCAGCGCTTCAGAGAAGCGGACCTGGATGGCATAATTAGCCAGTCCCAGTGAGTTGGCGACGAGTGTCAGCACAACATAAAGAGCAGCGATGACCGCTGCATGAACCAGTGATAATACTTTCTTATTCATATTTTGTTCTCCTTAGTTTTGTTTAACGTGTGGATGGTTTCGAACACACGGATTGACAGTGCACAGTATAACACAGACCCAATTAATACGCAAGGGCAGGCTACATTAGGTCTTCTTGTATAAGGCGTTTTCGAAGATGTTCTCCCAATAGAGTAGCAGTGAGAATTTTGATCATGTCAGCAGGAATGTAAGGCAAAACGCCTGTCCAGAGGGCAGCAGTAAGATTGATATCTAATTGCAGCATTAGCCAAATTGTACCGAACAGATATAAGCAAAGCATGCCCAGAAATGCCCCCAACATATTGAAAAACGGTTTGCTCTTGAAATGTTCAGTGAAAAAGCCCAAGATACCTGCCAGGAATAAGTACCCGATTATATACCCGCCGGTGGGTCCCAAAAGTTTGCCAATACCTCCGGTAAAGTAGGAGAAAACAGGCAGACCTGCCAAGCCCAGCAAGATGTAGAGTAGCACGCTGAGCGTGCCGCGTTTCATGCCCAGAATGACAACGGTAAAACAGATTACCATATTGCCCAAGGAGATAGGGACGGGACTTGTGGGCAGTGTCAGGGATATGGGAGCGAGCACACATATGATAGCAGTCATTAAGGAGATGAGTGCCATTTGTTTTACCTTAGAGCCGGGCTGTGTCATTCGTATTCTCCTTAAAAAGAATGTCAACCACTCTATGAGAATGGTTGACATATTTTGTACATAAATTAATCAGTAAGTTCACCTGCTTTGTAGCGGTTTACGATGTTCTGAATTCTCTCACTGGGGTTCAGCAGGTCGCTGATGGAGGAATCGTGGTTCAGGGTGTCAATGAGGTAAGCAATGTATTTGCTCAGGTCACAGTTGATATACCACTCGCGCTCCAGAAGTTCAGGTGTCTGATAAACCAGATTGGTGGTTAATACTCTGTAAATAGTACCCTCTTCGTACGCCTTGTCAAACTTGTCCAATCCGCTGGTGAACAGACCAAAGGTAGAGAATACAAAAATCTTGTTTGCTTTGCGCTTCTTAAGTGCAGCGGCAACTTCCAGTACACTTTCACCGGAGGAAATCATATCATCAATGATAATCATATCCTTGCCCTCCACATCGGTACCCAGGAACTCATGAGCAACGATGGGGTTACGACCGTTAACAACGCGAGTGTAGTCGCGTCTCTTATAGAACATACCCATATCTAAGCCCAACACGTTTGCAATGTAGATTGCACGGCTCATACCACCTTCATCAGGGCTGATTACCATCATATGGTCGGAATCAATCTTCAAATCCTTCACATTGCGAAGCAATCCCTTGATAAACTGGTAAGCAGGCTGCACGGTCTCAAAGCCGTGAAGAGGAATTGCGTTCTGTACTCTGGGGTCATGGGCATCAAAGGTAATGATATTGTCTACGCCCATTGCAACCAGCTCCTGCAGAGCCAGTGCACAGTCGAGAGACTCTCTGGAGGTTCTCTTGTGCTGACGGCTTTCGTAAAGGAAAGGCATGATAACGGTAATACGTCTTGCCTTACCACCTACAGCAGCGATAATGCGCTTTAAATCCTGATAGTGATCATCGGGAGACATGTGATTTTCATGTCCGCAAAGAGAATAGGTCTTGGAGTAGTTCATCACATCTACCAAAAGATAGAGGTCAGTACCACGTACGGACTCATTGATTACACCCTTTGCTTCACCGGAACCGAAACGGGGAACCTTGGTGTCCAAAAGATAAGTATCTCTCATGTAGCCGGCAAATGCTAAGGACTCTTTGTGCTCGCTTTCGCGCTCAGCTCTCCATTTTACCAGATAGGAATCGACGGTGTCGCCAAGCTCCTTACAGCCTTTCAGAGCAATGATACCCAAAGAACCAACAGGTATAGTCTCCAAGTTACGCTTTTCTTCACGATTACCCATGAAAAAATATCCTCACTTTCTCAATGTAAAACATTATATAATACATAATTGTGTACGATTTTAGTTGTCTGCCTTGGCAGTACGCTTCTTATACATACGAATATCCGGACCAGTCAGCTTGCACATGGTAAAGTTGCTGGTAATCCGGGAGAACACTCTGTCGGAATAGCGGTCTCTCAATTCCTCCAGACTTAAATTCGTTGAAATAATAGTGGCTTTTCTGCGAAGATGTCTTTCGTTTAGACAAGAGAAAAGCTGAGATGCCACAAAGGAATTGGTCACTTCTGTACCCAAATCATCCAATATCACCACTTCGCAATTATAAAGGTCTTCACAGAAATTGTAAAGACTTTCTTTTGCTTTTGCGTCAAAAGTGTAACGGGCTAACGTGTCGAATAATGCCGCGCTGCTGAAATAGATAACCGAATGTCCTCTCTTTAGCAGTTCTTCTGCCACACAGCCGGAAAGAAAGCTTTTACCGGTACCTACTGTACCATAAAAGAAGTGGTTTCGGTAGTCATGTTTGAAATTTTGTACAAAATCCGTGCAGATTTTTACTGCTCCACGGAAACGCTCCAAATCCTCGCCCTGATAGTATTCGTAGGAAAGGGTAGAAAAATTCTCCCGAGCGAGGAGCTCCTGAATATTGGACTGCTCATAGAGAATGGACAGCTCCTGCTGGCGCAGGCAGTGGCATTTCTCTTTCGGATAAATTTCAGTGTTGGTGTAGCCGGTATCCTGACAATCAGGACAAGTATAAATAGGGTCCAGATAATCGGTGGGATAGCCTGCGTCAGCAAGCAGATTTTGCTTATTGCGTTTGATTTGTGCCATAAAGTCCCGAAGGTCGGATAAAGCAGTCTCATCACCGTCCATCAGGCATTTGGCCTTGGCTACGGAGACTGTGCTGACGGAATTGTCCAGTTCCTCGTATTCGGGGATGCGACTGTAGACCTCTTTGCGACGTTCTTCTAATAAATAGCGGTTGGCATCACGGGTCTGCTCATAGCTTCTCATGATGGACTCATACTGCTGATTGGTCAGTGCCATGATGGTCTCCTTTCCGGATTAGTTGCTCAAAAGCTCTTTCTCCAGTGCGTCAAAGTCATAGCTGTTTTGAGAGAACTGGTTGAATTTATTGTTGGCAACCGTTTTGGTTGCGGTTTTCTTGCGATGATAGAGCTCGTCTATCTTGTGAATGTCAGCCTTGTGGCGTACATTCTCCTGATGCCAGTTGCTTAAAATGCTCTCGGCATACTCTAAGCGGTGGCGGTCCGTAGCCATTACGGTGCGCTCACAGGCCTCCAGGATGATATCCATATCGAAGCCGTACTCGCCGGTCCAGCGGGTTATGTATTCTGCTTCCTTGGCAGTAGGAGTATTGTTCTTGCCGAGTGCATTCATAATGGTGTAGACATTCTTGTCATATTTGGTGGAGAATTTCCGTGCCTGCTTGGGGGTAGTTACACCGTTTTCAGCCCAATTGATGGCTACCTTCTCCATATATTTGAAGTCCTTTTTGCCTCTGTCTACACAGTATGCAATCAGATGGTCGATCAAATCCTCTGAGAAATTCAGTACATCCGTAAAGAAAAGAATGGATTTCATCTCCGCAGGAGTCAAGGGGCGGCCAATGTAGGATTCTGCAATAAACAAAAGCTGTGCAGTGGTCTCGCGGTTCTTGAACTCTCTAAGCTGGTCTGCAGAGTAGGTGGGCTTTTCATAGGAAGGACCCTCGTATGCGGAAGGCTGCTCTTCTACAGGCTTGTACACCGGCGCGGCAGCAGGCTGCGTGGCAGGAGTAGTTTCCATAAACATCGCCAGAGAACGGGATGTTGAGGAGGGAGCAGCGGTTACGGGCTGAAGCTCCAGACTTCTGAAATGAATGCCCACAGGGATACCTGCAGCATCATAATCCAGGGTCAGAAGCTCTTTTTTCTCCCAATATTTGAGCGCACGAATAATATCCTTCTCAGGATAATTAAACTTGTCCGCCATTTCGGACACACTGGTGCCCTGACCTGCGCCCAGCATGCGAGTAAGGTATAGGTATACCTTTACCTGCGCTGCGTTGGCATCTGCCATATATTCATCTATAAAACGGTTGGAAATCGCCGTGGAATTGGTATTGGAATCTTTATAAATTGCTAAACGTGCCATGTTAGAACCTTCTCTCGTCAAAGTATGTTTGAGTATAGCACAAGGTTTTGAAAAATGAAATAGTCAAATTTCCGAATCCCTAAAGGGGGCCAAAATCGAGGTGAAATGTGGAAATTGTGGATTGTGTGTATAAGATTTTATTAGATGAAATATCTCTCGATAGTTGTCGGTTTTTTGACAAATTCTGCTATCCACATAAAAAGAAAAAATATCCACAAAAGGAAAGTGCCGAAGCAGCTATTCTTTTTGTGGATATTGTGGAAAATTAAATTCCTAATAGATTTTCTCCGATTTTCAGTACATCTCCGGCTCCCATAGTTATCAACAAATCACCCTTTGTGCAATTTTCCAAAAGAAAATTTTCAATTTCGTCAAAGGAAGGGAAATAGTAGCAGGTTCCGCCTGCTGCCTGGATTCGCTCCTGAAGTGTCTGGGAGCTGATGCCCAGGGTGTCGGTTTCGCGGGCTGCATAAATGTCAGCCAGCACCACATTGTCTGCCGCGGAAAGTGCCTGAGCAAAGTCCTCTAAAAAGGCTTTGGTGCGGGTGGAGGTATGGGGCTGGAACACACACCACAGTCTCTCGTGGGGATAGTTGGCAGCAGCCTTCAAGGTTGCAGTAATTTCTGTAGGATGGTGTGCATAATCATCTATTATGGTGACGCCGCCGATGGTGCCCTTGTATTGGAAGCGTCTGTCTGTACCGGTATAATCAGCCAGTGCTTTGGCGATTACTGTGTTATCGATGCTCATGTAATCAGCCAGCGCAAGTGCTGCAAGGGAGTTGCTTACGTTGTGATCTCCGGTAACACCTAAGCTGATTTCACGGACGGTAGGTGCGCCGGTTACTGCAGTGTGCGCTTTATAGGAAGGGTGTCCAAAGGTATCATAGCTGATATCGGTAGGATAGTAGTCAGCCTTCTGATCTGTCAGGGAGTAGGTAAGCACCTTGCAGGACAGGCCTTCTGTAATCTCCTGATAGTCAGAGATATCTGCGTTGATAATCAGGCAACCGTCTGCAGGCAGAAGCTTTGCAAATTCCTTAAAGGAATTGCGGATGTCAGCCAGATCCTTAAAGAAGTCCAGATGGTCCTCCTCAATATTCAAAATTACACCGATGGTGGGCAGGAAGCTTAAAAAGCTGTTAGTGTACTCACAGGCTTCCGTGACGAAGCATTCCTTGCCGCCTACACGGATGTTGCCGCCAATGCTTTTGTAGATACCACCGATGGACAGGGTGGGATCTTTATCTGCCTGAAGCAGAATCTCACTAATCATGGAGGTTGTGGTAGTCTTACCATGGGTGCCGCTGACTGCAATGGAGGTGCGGTAATTGCCCATAAGCTGGCCTAAGAGCTCTGCGCGGGTCAGGTGGGGGATATTTTGCTCCATGGTGGCAATATATTCCGGATTATCCTCCCGAATGGCGCTGGTAAAGACCACACAATCAATGTCGGAAGTAATATTTTCTTTGCGTTGTCCGTAAAATACATGGATACCTTTCTGTTCCAGATGTTCTGTGATGGCACTGGAAGAACGGTCGGAGCCGGATACTTTGAAGCCGGCATCTGCTAAAATCTCGGCCAGGCCGCTCATGCTGATGCCTCCGATACCTGCAAAGTACACGGAGGAAGGATTAGCAAAATCAATTTTATACATAATATGTTCCTTTCAGAATATGTAGTTCCATAAAGTATAGTATATGCGATACTGCTTCCATTATATACACTCTCCCGAAAAAAAACAATTGATATACCGAAGTAAAAAATGTAGATAATTGTTTGTGGTGGAGGAAATTGTATGCAAATATGGCAAATTTGCCCATAAAAATCGGGAAAAATACAAATTTCCTTGTGAATTTATATTCACTTCCGCGATAAAGTGTGTTATAATATGAAAGCCATTATATTCAGAAAATGGTAAAAGGCTGGAAGAGGTGATGACATGATTAAGAAAGAAATGATTGCGATGCTGCTTGCAGGCGGACAGGGAAGCCGTCTGGGTGTGCTGACATCCAAAGTAGCAAAACCCGCTGTAGCATTTGGTGGAAAATACCGTATAATTGATTTTCCCCTGTCAAACTGTATTAACTCAGGTGTGGACACGGTAGGTGTACTGACACAGTACCAGCCCTTACGTTTGAATACACATATTGGTATCGGTATTCCCTGGGATTTGGACCGTAATATTGGTGGTGTGACGGTGCTGCCTCCTTATGAGAAGAGCTCTAACAGTGAGTGGTATACCGGTACGGCCAATGCGATTTATCAGAACCTGGAGTATATGGAAAGCTTTAATCCGGAGTATGTGCTGATTTTGTCAGGTGACCATATTTATAAGATGGATTATGAAGTAATGCTTGATTTCCATAAGGAAAATGGCGCGGATGTTACCATTGCGGTTATGCCGGTTCCCATGGAGGAGGCAAGCCGTTTCGGTATTATGATTGCTGACGAGAAGAAGCGGATTACCGAGTTTGAGGAAAAGCCTGAGCATCCCAGAAGCAATCTGGCCAGCATGGGTATTTATATTTTCAACTGGAAAACATTGAAGGAGGCTCTGGTTGCCATGGCAGACCAGCCGGCCCTTGACTTTGGTAAACATGTGATTCCTTACTGTCACGAGAAGGGTTCACCTCTGTATGCATATGAATTTACCGGTTATTGGAAGGATGTTGGTACTTTGAACTCTTATTGGGAAGCCAATATGGAGCTGATTGATATTGTACCTGAGTTTAACCTTTACGAAGAGTATTGGAAGATTTATACCAAGAGCGAAATCCAGCCGCCTCAGTATTTTTCTGCAGATAGCGTGATTGAACGCAGTATTGTGGGCGAGGGCACCAATATCTATGGTAAGGTTTACAATTCCGTTATCGGCTGTGGTGTTACCATCGGTGAGGGTACAGTGGTTCGTGATTCTATTATCATGAATGAGACCGTTATCGGTAAAAATTGTGAACTTAACAAGGCTATTATTGCAGAAAACGTACAGGTAGGTGACCAGGTGAAACTGGGCGTAGGTGAGGAAGCGGATAATGATACGGCACCTCACATTTACAACCACGGTATTGTGACTATTGGTGAGAAGAGTGTGATTCCTGACGGTGTATCCGTTGGCAAGAACTCTGTTATCTTCGGCGCAACGGACCAGTCTGATTATACGGATATGAGTCTTGCAAGCGGTAAAACATTGATTAAGGCAGGTGAGTAGTAGTGAGAGCAATTGGAATTATTTTAGCAGGTGGTAACAACCACAGAATGAAGGAGCTGTCCCAGAAGAGAGCGGTCTGTGCAATGCCTATTGCAGGTAGCTACAGAAGTATTGACTTTACCTTGAGTAATATGTCCAATTCCCATATTCAGAAGGTGGCTGTGTTTACCCAGTACAATGCAAAAAGCTTGAATGAGCATCTGAATTCCTCCAAATGGTGGGACTTTGGACGTAAGCAGGGCGGTTTGTTTGTATTTACTCCTGCTGTTACAGCCAGCAATTCCAACTGGTACAGAGGAACGGCAGATGCGATTCATCAGAACTTAAGCTTCCTTAAGAACAGCCATGAGCCCTATGTGGTGATTGCGTCCGGTGACGGCGTGTATAAGATGGATTTTAACAAGGTGTTGGAGTACCATATTGAGAAAAAAGCAGATATTACCGTAGTGTGCCGTGATATGGAGCCCGGAGCACAGATTGAGCGTTTCGGTACTATTCGCATGAATGAGGAAAGCCGTATCGAGGAGTTTGAGGAGAAACCTATCCAGGCTAAGACCAACACCATCTCCTGCGGAATTTATGTGATTCGTCGTCGTCTTTTGATTGAGATGATTGAAAAGTGTGCTGAGGAAGACCGTTATGATTTTGTAAGAGACATTCTGATTCGCTACAAGGATTTGAAGCAGATCTACGGTTACAAGATTAAGGATTACTGGCGCAATATCGCCTCTGTGGAGGATTATTTTGCAACCAATATGGATTTCCTCAAGGCAGATGTGCGGGATTATTTCTTTAAGCAGTATCCCGATATCTATTCCAAGGTGGATGATTTACCTCCTGCCAAGTACAATGTAGGTGCCAACATCAAAAACAGTCTGGTTTCCAGTGGCTGTATTGTAAATGGTGAGGTTGAGAATTCTGTAATCTTCAAGAAGAGCTATATCGGTAACAATTGTGTGATTAAGAATTCCATTATTTTGAATGATGTGTACATTGGCGATAATACTTATATTGAAAACTGTATTGTAGAAAGCCATGATACCATCCGTGCCAATTCCCGGTTTGTGGGTGAGGGCGAAATCAAGATTGTGGTAGAGCGCAATGAGAGATATGTGCTGTAGAGAATCTGTGATAAAATTCAGGAAAGAACCGTTCTGCGAGAGCAGAGCGGTCCTTTTTGTTGTTGACACAATGTGAATGTTTTGATATGATGTGAGTAATAAATCTGGGACTATCTAAACCGTTCGGTTGCAAATTCCCATAACGAATATTTGAATATGGTGAACTTGCAGGGAAGGACGATAAAGGTGGACTCTATTTTCTTTCTCTGTCAGTTCGTCTACACTGAAGGAGGAAGGAAAATGAAGTATGAACGTAAACAATTAGAAGAATTGAATCTTATCAGCAATTTTCTCTTTGGCTCTGTGATGACTCATCCGCAGTATGGTCCTTATGTGGGGAGGATCATTCTGGAAATGATACTGCAACGCAAGGTGGGAGAATTGATTGTAGTTCCGCAGAAAATGTATTATGGGAACGATACGCATTTGCATGGGGTTCAATTGGATGTCTATTTGGAGGAATCAGTAGACGAAGCAGTGGTATATGATGTGGAGCCGGAATTGGACGCGCGTCCGGAGGCTATAAAAGCCCTTCCAAAGAGAGTGCGCTTTTATCATGCAAAGATGAGCAGCAAGGCGCTCAAATCAGGGGAGAAATACAGTGCACTGAAAAATGAGGTCATTATCATGATTACGCCGTTTGACCCATTCGGCATGGATCGTATGCTATATACGGTGAAAAACAGGTGCGTAGAGGAGCCGGATATGCCATATGAGGACGGCGCATTGACCTTGTTTTTGTATACAAAAGGAAGAATAGGAATTCCCTCGGAGGAGGTCAAACAACTTTTGGCCTATATGGAGAATAGTTCTGCTGAGAATGCTACGAATAACTTTTTACAGGAACTTCATGATATGGTAGAACATGTAAAGCATGATGAGGAGGTGTCGATACGGTATATGAGAATGATGGAAGATGAGAGAGATCTTTTAGAGCGTGGTCGACAGATGGGTATAGAAGAAGGTATTCTTTTTGGTATACAAGCGTTTATAGAAGATAGTATGGAAGAGAATATACCGAAAGTATATGTTATTGAAAAGCTAATTCGAAGGTTTGAGTTGTCGGAGGAAGAGGCAACAACCTACTATGAAAAATATTCTGTTTGACAATAAGCTCCTTGCCACATTCTATTGGCCAAGGAGCTTATTTTTTGGAAAATGTGATATTTTACTTGTCTCACGCGTTTTCATATCAGAGGGATATTTCCGGAAAGCCTTATTAACAATGGAGGAAAGCAGATGTCTGAAAAAGAATACATAGAGGTTGTGACAGAGTACGCAGATATGGTGTATCGTATTGCATTTCATCACTGTGCCAATCGGGAAGATGCAGAGGATATTATGCAAAATGTGTTTGTAAAATTATATCGGCGAGATGGGGGATTTGTGGATAGAGAAGCTTGTAAGCATTGGTTGATTCGCGTGACAGTCAACGAGTGCAACAGTTTGTTTCGGTCTTTTTGGCGAAGCAAGAAGCAAGAACTGGAGGAGTATCAGTGGGAGCAGTTGCCGGCTGAACATTCCCAGGAGGAAAACAAACTATACGAACAGTGCTCCGCGCTCTATCAAAGTGTAATGAGTCTGTCAGCTAAATACCGCGTGTGCATTTTTCTATATTACTATGAGGGGTATAATGTAAAAGAAATTGCTGATATTCTGCAGTGCCGGGAGACTACGGTGCAGACCAGATTGATGCGTGCAAGGCAGAAGCTTAAGGAGAAGATGCAGGGAGGTTTTGGAGATGACTAACAGAGAATTATATCGATATACCTTTCGGGAAATGAATCCCTCAGAGGAAGCGGTACAGAATTTGTTGCGTGTTGTGGATACACCAAGCATGGTGAAAGGTATGAATTACAGATTAAAGTGGGCGGTTCTGCTAGTAGTGCTATTAGCTGGGGCTGTGGGGTGTGGCTATGCTATAAAGGCACATATGACCCAGGTACAGACCACTGAGTATACTTATTTTGAAGAATATGAACAGCAAAAGCAGGCGGCTTTGGAGGCGCAGGATGAAAAACTGTTACAAGTGGTTTTGCCGGAAGAATTAGGGTATGGATATGTCTATGTGAACAGTACTTATTTGGACCAGTCGGTGACGAATGATAGAGGTGAGGTTCAGGATCGAAAGATGCTGGATGTGACCTATGCAGTTTCCGGCAATATGGCGTATTATGAGTATTGGGGACAGCCTCAGCTGCATTTGAATGTGGGAGAATTGTTCGAATATCAACGGGAGAATGTGGCACAGGCGATTCCAACAGAAACAAAGCAAATCGGTGCCATAGAGGTATCCTATATAGAAAGAAGTGTACTTTTAGTAGCACCGGGCTATGAACTGACCAAGAAGGATCTTGAGCAAATGCAGGAGCCCAGTTATGTGATTACCAGTTCAGAGATAACCGGTGGTTCACAGCTTAAAAATGCCACCTCCTGTTATTGGATGCTGGAGGGTAATTTCTATGAGTTAACCCAGTACGACACCTGTTTGTCCAGGGAAGAGTGGTATGAAATCGCAAGGGTTCTTATTGAGGCACAGGGTGAACCGTGATATATACTTTAGCTCCATGCTTCTACAAAATTAGGAGAAACATGACCTGTGTTTCTCCCAATTTTGTTGTTGGAAATCCAATGTCAATCTTCGATTTTTATTCCGTCCAATTCATCTCCTTATCGGTGATTCCAAGCTTTCTACATTCTTCGCATACAATATCCTTTGCGGACTGGTCACCAATCTTGTACTTTAAAACTTTATCCCTGAATACAATATATTTAACATTACCGGATTTAAAATCCACAAACCAGTTACCGCCTTTAGTCGGATCGGATATCATGACTTTGGCGATTTCCTCCGGGAAATTGGGATGAGTGCTGGTAAAGAAAAGAACGGTCCAGTATTTGGGGGTCCCGCCAACCTTCCATAGTTCTATTTTATGCGTATTGATTAAATCGATAATGCTGTCATCGGTGACACTTTCCTTAATCAGAGTTCCCTCATAGAGAGCAGATTCTTTTGGTGTGATGGCATTGTTGCCGCAACTATGCATCTCTTTTACGCCATTTAGTGTCAGTTCGTCCTTTAATAAAACATCCATGGAAATCTGAAAAATTTTACCCAGCAAAAGTAACTTTTCTGTTTCCGGAAGAGCAATATCTGCTTCCCATTTGGACACGGATTGTCTGCTGACATTACAGATACCGGCCAGTTCCTCCTGGGTCATGCCTTGTGATTTTCTTAATTCTATGATTTTCTCCGATAACTTCATGATAAACAGCACCTCCTATTTTTTCTGTAAATATTTTATCTAAAAACCGGATGAATGGCTACCAACTATAGAGTGCTTTTTGTTAACTGCCGGTTGCACATGCATAAACTAAAAAACTCTGTCTTGTCTTTTCTTTCAAAAAATGAGACAATACAAACGGTAAAACATAAGGAGAATTTTGTGTATGTATATTATCGTTGGGCTGGGCAATCCCGGCAAAGAATATCAAAATACCCGTCATAATATTGGTTATGATGTCATAGACAAATTAGCAGAGGCAGAAAACATTTCCGTGCTGGAGAAAAAACACAAGGCCATCATCGGCAAGGGTATGGTTGCCGGTCAGAAGTGTATTTTGGCGAAACCTGTGACCTATATGAATTTAAGCGGCGAGAGCGTGCGTGAGATGCTGGATTACTACAAGGTGGATGAGGAAGACGAGCTCATTGTGATTGCAGATGACATCAGCCTGGATGTGGGGCAGCTCCGTGTGCGCAAGAAGGGTAGCGCCGGTGGACATAATGGTCTTAAGAATATTATTGCTCATCTGGGACATGATACCTTTATGCGTGTGAAGATGGGCGTGGGCGAGAAACCTAAGGGATGGGATCTGGCAGATTATGTGCTGGGTCATTTCTCCGGACCGGAGCGCAAGGTGATGGATGAGGCTTGCGAGCGTGCGGTGGAGGCCATCCGTATGATGATTGCGGACGGGCCGGATGTTGCTATGAATCGGTTTAATAGTAAGAAGGAGGCATAATATGCAGGCATTGCTTGCCCCTTTGATGGAGCTTGCGGAATTCGGCTCCATGCGGGAGTATGTACAAAAATGTATGAAAGCCCAGAGGGAACCTGAGGGCATTGCACCCGGAGGTGTGGTGGCGCTCTCAGGCTGTGTGGACTCCCAGAAACTGCATATGATTTATGGACTTAGCGATGGTCTTCGTTGTAAGATCATCGTTACTTATAGTGATTTAAAAGCCAGAGAACTGTATGAGGAATACAAGTTTTACGACAGAAATGTCACTTTATATCCTGCCAAGGATTTGATTTTCTTTCAGGCGGACATCCACGGCAATCAGTTGACCAGAGAACGTATTAAGACCTTGCGCAGGCTAGTGGAGAAAAAGCCCTTGACCATTGTAACCACCTATGCAGCGCTTATGGCGCCTCAGGTTCTGTGGGACGTGGAACAGGATGTAATACGCGTTAGCCGTGGCGGAACGCTGGATGAAAGCAGTCTTTCAAAGCGGCTGGTAGACATGGGGTATGAGAAGACTTATCAGGTGGAAAATCCGGGACAGTTTTCCATTCGTGGCGGTATTGTGGATGTGTTTGATTTGACGGAGGAGAATCCTTATCGTATTGAGCTTTGGGGCGATGAGGTGGATTCTATTCGAAGCTTTGATATTCTAAGCCAGCGTTCTATTGAAAAGCTGGAGAGTGTCAGCATCTTCCCGGCTACGGAATTTGTTATGTCCAGAGGTCGTCTGCAGGCGGGTCTTGAAAAGCTTGAAAAGGAAGCGAAGGAAAGAGAAGCGTTCTTTCGGGAAAAACATATGCCGGAGGAGGCTCATCGTATTTCCATGCAGGTAAAGGAGCTTCGGGAGCAGCTTCTGGAATTGCAGAACAAGGTGAATCTGGACAGCTATATCCATTATTTTTATGAAAACACGGTGACCTTGCCGGGACTTTTGCAATCGCTGGCCAAGGTGCCTGTATTTTTCATCGATGAACCTGCCCGGGTAAAGGAGCAGGCCCAGGCGGTGGAGCTGGAGTTTCGGGAGAGTATGGAGCAGCGTGCTCTGAAAGGCTATATTTTGCCCGGACAGATGAATGTGCTCTACAGTGGTGAGCAGGTGGCAGCAGGACTTTCTTCCGGTATGGTGTTTACATTGGCTACCTTGGAGGGCATGAACGAATTTTTCAAACCGGATGAAAAACATGACGTGCGTGTCAGAAATATTGCGCCTTACAATAATAGTTTTGAATCTTTGGTAAAGGATTTAAAACAATACCGTAAAAAGGGGTATCGCGTACTTTTGTTGTCCGGCTCCAGAACCCGTGCGAAGCGTCTGGCGGAGGATTTGCGGGACCAGGAGCTTTCGGCGGTTTATACGGAAGACCCCATGCGTACCGTGCAGGCAGGGGAGATTCTGACCTGTTACGG
>JAZQFO010000096.1:0-9381 GCA_045539535.1 Acetatifactor sp. | reverse complement strand
TACTGGATTCCTGACCATTTTGTAGCAGGGGAAGAGGGGATCGAACCCCCATTAACGGTTTTGGAGACCGCCGCACTACCATTGTACTATTCCCCTATATTCGTCGGTTACTCACCAACGAACTATATTGTATCACAGACTTATTTGTTTAGCAAGCAAAACTTTTACTTTTTGTCAAAAAAACATATTCCCGGCAAATTGTCGCTTGCTCCGGGTCCAAACACATCTTAGAACAATCTGTCCAAAGCATCCTGCACAGACCTTACTCCAATAATCTGCATGCCGCCCTGCTCTGCCACAAAAACACCTCCGGAGTTCTCTGCCTTACCGCCCTCCAATTCACCTGCACACTCTTTGGCACTGTCCCAGGGAAGCACACAGACCTCAAAGCCCAGCTTCCTTGCCTCTGCCACACGCTGCTTGGCCATACTTACCGCACGCACCTCACCGGAAAGTCCCACCTCTCCAAAGGCAATCAACTTAGGACTCAACACCTGATTGCGAAAGCTTGATACCACCGCCAGCACAATGCCCAAATCAATGGCCGGCTCTGCAATCTTCATACCACCGGTAATATTCACATAAGCGTCACATCCTGCCAATTGCAAGCCGGAACGCTTCTCCAAAACTGCCATCAAAAGATTTACACGATTGAAATCCGTACCGGTTGTCTGCCTGCGAGGAATTCCAAAATTGCTGTGGCATACCAGCGCCTGAATCTCCACCAGCAGAGGCCTGGTTCCCTCCATAGTACAAGCTACCACAGAACCGCTGGCATTCTCCGGCCGCCCGGAAAGCATATATTCCGAAGGATTAACTACCTCGGTCAATCCCTGTTCCTGCATCTCAAACACACCGATTTCATTGGTTGAGCCAAAACGATTCTTGACCCCTCGCAAAATACGATAAGAGGCATGCCTGTCACCTTCAAAATACAGCACCGTATCCACCATATGCTCCAGCACTCTGGGACCGGCCACCGTACCCTCCTTGGTCACATGACCTACGATAAATACAGACACCCCAAGCCCCTTGGCCAACTGCAAAAGCACACCGGTGGACTCCCTTACCTGAGACACACTTCCCGGCGCTGCAGACACATTGTCATTAAACATGGTCTGAATGGAGTCAATGATAACCACCTCAGGCTTCTCCCTGCGGATTACATCCTCCACATTGCCCAGATTGGTCTCACACAAAAGAAGCATCTGCTCAGCAAAGCTTCCGATCCGGTCCGCACGCATCTTAATCTGCACCTGAGATTCCTCACCGGAAATATAAAGCACCTTATGGCCACTTGCCGCAAGATTTCTGCACACCTGCAAAAGCAAGGTAGATTTACCGATACCCGGGTCACCACCCACAAGAGTAAGGGACCCCTGTACAATACCGCCGCCCAGCACTCTGTCCAGCTCCCCGATGCCGGTAAGAATCTTGCTCTCCTCCAAAATCGCCACCTCAGAGAGCACACAAGGCTTCGCTCTCTCACCAAGCTTCGCCGTGCCACCCTTTAAATCAGCCTTACTGACAGTCTCCTCTACAAATGTATTCCACTCCTTGCAGCCGGGACACTGCCCCAGCCACTTCGCAGACTCATATCCGCAGTTCTGACAGAAAAATATGGTTGATGTTTTTCCCTTTGCCATAATACCTCCAATTGTAAACATCCATTTTATTTATTGGTGTTTACATCATCTATAGTTATCGCTTGAGGCACTATATATCTGACCACGGAACGTTCTCACTCCGTGAAAAAGCGCAACGGATGCTAAGCTCGAATCCTCGAAGCTTTCCCAGCGGCAAACATGCGCTGTGAAAGCTTTACGAGAATTGACCTCGCTAAGCACCGGCGTTTTTCAAGGTCGCGTGGTCAGACATATAGTGCCCAAACGATTACGCACATCCCAAACACCAATAAATAAAATGGATGTTTGCAATAAGTCCCTCCAGTATAAAAAGCATCCCGGCTCCAAGTGTACCCGGAGTCGGGATGTCAATCATGATCTTATGCTTTCACAACCTTCACGGCAACCTCGCCTGCGCCTGCCAATTCAACACTCAGGGAAAGCTTACCGCTCATTCCGGTCTTCATAGTACCCACATTTCTATCCTGTACGGTTACTTCGTACTCAGTATCATCCGTAAGACCAATGGTAATCTGAGCATCCTCGGAACCTGTCACAACGAACTCCACACCGTCCGCACTCTCCTTAAAATTAAGAACGCTGGTACCGGGCACGGATTCATACAAAAACATACCGTTCTTCTCAAGCTTGGTAATCTCTCTGAAAGTCTTAACCTTCAACAAATCTCCCTCATGCTTGAAATCCTCAACCTTTGCCTTGTGTGCCAACTCATGGTTACCAAAGCTGATTGCGCCGTCTGATTCGTTTCGGAGCAATTCCTCTACTACTGCCATTTCTTTCGTCCCTCCTGGTTGTTATCGCGGGCAAAATGCCCTATTTGTAAACCTAGATTCATTATACTATAAAACCGCAATATTTTCTACAAAATCTTTCGAAAAAATTACCTCACTGCTACTTTACGGTAAACGTCACCTTATCCTGCTTAAATCCCGCGCTGACAGTGTCACCGGGCTGCACCTTTTTCAGGAGAATCTCCTCCGCCAGTGCATCCTCCACAACAGACTGGATGGCACGTTTCAAGGGACGGGCACCCATCTTGTTATCCGCATACTTCTTCACCAGATGCTCCTTCAAAGAAGGTGTCATACTCAGCTTAATATCCATCTGGGACTCGCATCTCTTGTAAAGATTAGACGCCAACAGATTCACGATAGACTTCATATTATCATCATTCAGCTGGTGGAACACGATAATATCATCGATACGGTTGATAAACTCCGGCTTGAAGCTCTTCTTAACCTCCTCCATCACCGCAGACTTCATCTTCTCGTAGTCCTTCTTCTCATTCTTCTCGCTGGCAAATCCCAGATTCTTAGGATCCACAATGCGCTGTGCACCTGCATTGGAAGTCATAATCAAAATGGTATTCTTAAAGCTTACCTTTCTGCCCTTAGAATCCGTAATATGACCGTCATCCAACACCTGCAACAGAATGTTAAACACATCCGGGTGAGCCTTCTCAATCTCATCAAACAGCACTACAGAATAGGGATTGCGACGCACCTTCTCAGACAACTGACCACCTTCATCAAATCCCACATATCCGGGCGGTGAACCAATCATCTTGGATACCGAATGTCCCTCCATGTACTCTGACATGTCCACACGAATCATGGCATCCTCAGAACCAAACATCGCCTCAGCCAGCGCTTTAGAAAGCTCTGTTTTACCCACACCGGTGGGTCCCAAAAACAGGAAAGAACCAATGGGACGATTGGGGTCCTTAAGACCTACTCTGCCGCGGCGCATAGCCTTGGACACTGCAGACACCGCTTCCTCCTGGCCAATTACACGCTTGTGCAGAATCTGCTCCAGCTTCAGAAGCCTCTCACTTTCCTTCTCCGCAAGCTTCTGTACCGGAATCTTGGTCCACATGGCCACCACTTCCGCAATCTCGTTCTCACCTATTGTATAAGCCTTAGCTGCCTCCTTGGCCTGACGACGCTCCAGCTGCTTTTCATACTTTTTAATCAAGGCAGTCTGCTTGTCGCGAAGCTCTGCCGCCTGAGTATAAGCCTCCATACGCACGGAACGCTCCACCTGCTTACCAAGCTTCTTAATCTCAGCATCCATTTCCTTTAACTTATCCGGCAAATCCATGGTCTTCAGTCTGGCACTGGCCGCAGCCTCATCAATCAGATCAATGGCCTTATCCGGCAAATTACGGTCATTGATATACCGGTTGGACAGACGTACAGCCGCATCTGTAGCCTCCGGAGAAATCTTCACACCGTGATGGCCCTCGTAACGGCCCTTAATCCCCTCCAGAATCCGGATTGCCTCCTCTTCCGTGGGCTCCTCCACCGTCACCGGCTGGAAACGACGCTCCAGCGCCGCATCCTTCTCCACGTACTTGCGGTACTCAGAAATGGTAGTGGCACCAATTAACTGAATCTCACCTCGCGCCAAAGAAGGCTTCAAAATATTGGATGCATCAATGGCACCCTCTGCGCCACCGGCACCGATGATAGTATGCAGCTCATCCAGAAACAGAATCACATTGCCGTCATCGATAACCTCTTTGACCACCTTCTTGATACGCTCCTCAAACTCACCACGATATTTACTACCGGCCACCATACCGGACAAATCCAGTGTCAACACACGCTTATTCTGCACGGTTGCAGGCACTTCTCCTGCCACAATTCTAAGGGCCAGCCCCTCTACCACTGCGGTCTTGCCCACACCGGGCTCACCAATCAGACATGGATTATTCTTGGTACGACGGCTGAGAATCTGTACTACACGACGAATCTCGTCCTCTCTGCCGATTACAGGATCAAGCTTGCCTTCCTTGGCAAGTGCCGTCAAATCCCTGCTATACTGACTAAGGGTAGAACCTTTGCCCTTAGCCTGAGCCTTCTTGCTCAAATCCTCTTTATACAGGTTCTCATCCTGCCCGATGGCGCGAAGCGTATCCGCATACACCTTCTGCACATTTACATGCAATGTATTCAGCAGGCGCACTGCCACATTCTCGCCCTCTTTAATCAGGGCCAAAAGCAGATGCTCCGTACCGGTCTTACTCTGTCCAAAACGCTCCGCCTGTCTGTGAGCCTCCTCCATAATCTTGCGTGAACGGGGAGAAAAGCCCTCTCTCTCCTGCACTGCCACGCCCTTATCAAAAGCAATCAGGTCCAGAATCATCTCCTTAACCTTCGCAAGCTCCACACCATTCTCAGCAAGCACTCTGGCAGCCACACCTGTCTGCTCCATCAAAAGACCTGCCAAAATATGTTCTGTTCCCACATAGCCCTGCTTCATGCTTCTGGCACATTTCGCTGCCAGCTCCAAAGCAACCTTGGCCTTATCTGTAAATTCTGACTGCATGTTTCAGTCCTCCTACCTATAATCTCCATAAATCTCATCTATCAGCGCATGAATCTCTTCAAGCGTAATATTTTTACAACTGCTCTTTGCAAGTATGACCCTAAGTTCTCTCTTCAATTCCTCCAAGGTCTGCATCCTGTCAATATCCACCGCAATCACCGCACCATGCCTGCGGTCCACCTTCACATAACCCTCCTGCTTCAGCACAGTGTATGCTTTGTTGACCGTATGCATGTTGATACCAATCGTATCCGCCAGTTGACGCACACTGGGCAAGGAATCTCCTTCTCGAAACTGTGCTGTGGCAATGCCCAGAATAATCTGATTCCGCAGCTGCAGATACAGCGCCTCATCACTGTTAAAATCAATCTCAATTATCAATTCCCGGCACCCCCTTTTACACGAATATGTCATCACCTTTGTTATACACATGATATAACAGAGCCACTTATACTGTCAACTAAGAAGCCACAAAGTTTATAATAATTTAATCGGCAGTTATAACTTGTCTTTTTCATACATACACTATGTATATGAGACTATTTATATTACTCCTTATCTTAATACTTCTGGGGTTGATACTGCTACTGTACGCCTGCATCAGGGTGGCCGGACTTGCAGACACCCAAATGGCACAATTACTGGAGGAAACCATTCCCCCAAAAGACCTGCCTTAACTGTATAAAGCACAAAAGCCGCCATCCGGCACAATTACCGGCACAGCGGCTTCATTAATCAATCCAGAGAAATCCACTGCAAAGAATCCTCTTCTCTAATCAGATTCTTCTCTGCATTCCTAAACAAAATCTTATCAACATACTCCTCGTCATATTTTCTGTAGAGCATTTCACTACACTTCTTCATGCGAGGAGGCCTTTTATCGCCATTATGGGCGTTCGTACTTACATAATCCACAAGCTTTTTCTTCAGAATACCATGTACAAACAACATGATAAGCTTGCCGTTTTCACCTGTCACTGATGCAGAATCCACCTGAATCCCCACCCCCATTTTGTGAAGCTCCTCCACATAACGAGGCTGCTTCAGCATACATTCATACCGTTCCACATGTGCCAAAATAGGACAATATCCCATTCCGCGAACCTCATCCAGAGAATTACGGATATAAAAGTACTCGTCCGACGCAGAAAACTCTACCAACACAAAATTAGAATCATTAAGTGTCAGAATCTCCCCTTGCTCCAAGCCATCCTCCATATCACTGTAATAGCGAATCTCATTGCCGGCATAAAGCTCTATGGGAATCCTAATATCCTCCGCCTGCTTACGCATCTCATCAAGCTTACGATGAATGGTATCACCACTGGCGCTCAACCGGTTCATCCGATGATGAGGCGTGGCAATCATATGTGTAATGCCCTCTTCCTTGGCAGTCATAAGCATCTTAAGCGTCTCATTCATGTCCCTTGCACCATCATCCACACCGGGAATCAAGTGACAATGAATATCTATGATCTTCTTCACACTCATTCACACTCACCTCTCACCATACAAAAACTCATGCAAAATCTCACTATTGGCTTGGAAATCCACTGCGTACAGATTACGTCCTCCCATGCCTTTCATGGTGCCGTAGGTGCCCTTGGCAGGAATCGTCATCTGCTCAAACTCCCGGCCCAAAACAGCCGGTGCATATGGAATCAAACCAATAATCTCCGTGCTGGTCATATTGGTCTGAATCAATGGCAACACCTCGTCCAAAAGTGCATTAATCTCCAAAAGATTCATATCTCCGGAGGCAGACACCACCGACTGAATCACATTGCGCTGACGTTGCACACGCTTCCAGTCACTGTCCGTATAACGCAGACGGGAATACTGCAACGCGTCATATCCATCCAGATGATTCATACCCGGATACATGGTATGCTTGGCATAGGCATTGGTACGAATCTGACCGTACAACGCAGCCGCCTCAGTCTCTGTAAGCTCAATATCCACACCGCCCACAGAATCTACCAGTTGAGCAAAGGTATTAAAATTCACACGCACATAATAGTCCACCTCAATATGGAACATCTCCCGCACGGTCTTGAGCATCAAATCTGCTCCGCCATAACGGAACATATGCGTAATCCAGTCATACTGTCCCTGGTTGGCCCCTTCCAGCACCGGCACACCCATGCCTCGCTGCAGGCTTACCAGCTTCATGGTCTTCTTCTCCTTATCCAGAGACAAGATCATAATACTGTCCGCTCTGGCATTGGTACTAAACTTCTCAGTACGTTCATCCGTACCAAGCAATAAAATATTCACCACATTCTCATTGGAAACAATCTCGCCCTCAGACAAAACCACCTCAGCCTCACCAAGCTCAGCAGCCTCCTCATCAGAGATAAACTCCTCCACTGCATCAGCGCCGGATACGTCTCCTGCGGAGATTTCCCCGGACAGCTCAGCCAGCGCCTGTGCCTGTTCTTCAGCAGTCAAGGTACCATCACTGTAGCTAAGCTTGGACAACTTGGAAAACACATAGCCCACACCCAGCGCAACAATCAGTACCAGCACCAATACAATACTACAAAAAATTTTATGCTTCTTAAAAAAACGCTTCATCGCACTTCATTCTTCCTTCCAAATTCTACATAACAGCACTATTATAATCTTTTATGAAGGAAAAAACAATATGTGAAGTACTACTCCTGCGTCACTTCCGCCTTCCAAGCCTCTGCATTCTCAGCAAAATCCACCGTCAGCACAGACATTCCGTTAATATTGGCATTATTCCAGGTACCATCCACCGGCAAAGACAACGACACCATCTCATAGGATGAAATCTCCGTAAAAAGAAGCAATAAAGAGACACACTCCCCTTCCGTTAAATCCGTGCGCACGCGAGGCAAAAACTCCTCCAACAGCCCATGAATCTCCAGAATACTCTTACCCTTTACCTGCTCTAAACAAGTCATAATCAACTCTCTCTGACGCCCGGTTCTGGCAAAATCCGAACCCACATATCGCACACGAGTATAGGCCAATGCCTGACTTCCGTTTAGATGCATCATTCCCGCATCACCTTGGTCCAAAATATCCGTAGACTTCGGCAGCCCCTTTAACTTGTTGTGCCCCTTAATATAACTGTTCATAACCCGAATCTCATCTGCGGTCACATCCAACTCCACGCCGCCCAATGCATCGATCAAATCCATCACAAAAAAGAAATTGACCACCGCGCAACGGTCTACCTCAATACCAAAATTGGCCTGAATCGTCTCGGTCAAAAGTTCTGTGCCTCCGTATGCATAAGCTGCATTCAACCGATTACTGCCATGTCCCGGAATCGATACATAGATATCACGCAAAAGTGAAGTCATCACAATCTTCTTGGACTCCTGATTAATGCTGACCAAAATCATCGCATCGGATCGCCCTGAAAAGCTGTTATGTCTGGTATCCACACCCACCAAAAGCAAATTAAAACACTCCGGGCTATCCACCAGACCATTCTCCTCCACTGCTTCCAGATTGGCCTGCAAATCCGCCTCAATAATAGCCAATTCCTCACCTGTTACCTCCGGCAAATCCACATCCGCATCCAGTTCTGCTTCCAACACTTCCTCAGCTACATCCGTCTGCATCTGCTCCACATCCGTCTGATTGTCCAGCAGACCATAATAATACCGAAACGCCAGCACCACTCCCAGCACCAGAACCACTATCAAAATTAATAAACCAACACCTATTTTCTTCCAAATTCCACGCTTCCCAACAGAAACTTGTACACCCTGATTCATCTTACAAATTACACTCCATATTCCGCAAATAAACGCTCTTGATATTCCTTATCATTAATAGCTCTGGTAAGGTCATCCATCCGACCATCACCCAGTAGGCACTTAAATAACTGATTTAACCGTTCGATGCCTTTCTCGATGCCTTTCTCTATTCCCCTATTCTCATACTTATCAAGCCATTCACACATACTTACTCCTCCTTTCGCTTTCTCCTCTTCCAACATCTGGGGAATCAGACTCTCGAACCTATCATCCCCCGCCAACGCGCTCAACATCCTAAGCAGTGCCTCCACATGCACAATCCTCTGCTTGGTAGGCACATAGTCCTTGCCCCCCGCCAAATAATCCACCACAATGCGCATGTGGCTGTGGAATCGCTCCCGTACCTTCTTAGGCAAATGCGCCATCTCATATACATGCAACCGTACATTATCCATGTACGCAAATACGCCCTTCAAACCAGACGTCACGTCTTCTCCGATGCCCTTATCCCTGGCCAACAACTGCCTCAAGCTCCTGGGCGCCCGCCATTTCCGCCTGCCCCAATAAAGTACCAGACTCACGAAGGGATACACCGCATCACCGTCGTACTGCCCACGGTACACCGCGCCCTCATACCCGGCCTTACGAAGCACCAACTTCCGGTTCAT
>JAZQFO010000095.1:0-3413 GCA_045539535.1 Acetatifactor sp. | reverse complement strand
TCTGACTACCATGTCAGAATCATTGTAGTCATATTTGGTGGTCAGTCCTGCTACCTGATCATACTGTCTGTACAGATTGCCCCGGTTGTCAAAGACATAGCTGTTGGTAACCTGGCCGCCCACCTTGTTGGCTGTAATTCTACCGTACAGGTCGTAGGTGTTTTCCAATACCGTGCCATCCGCCCGAATGGTGCGCAGGAGACTGCCGTTGCCTGCTCTGTACTCATTGGTGCTGATCACATTTCCTGGGATGGAAGTGGTCAATACATTGCCAAACTGGTCGTAGGTAAAGCCATAACTGAAACCGTTATGGTTAATGGCGGTTAAATCATCAAATTCTCCGTAGGTGTAGCTCACACTTCTGTCACCCTGGGTGATGGAAGTGATTCTGTCCTCGGAGTCATATCCATAGTCCACGGTAACGTTTTCCGGGGTACTGTTTTGGTCAGAACCTTCTATCTCCCCTGCCAGACTATTGTCCTCTGCATCCGGCAATTCATGTCTTAAGGGCAGGGTGGTCTTCTGAAGCTGTCCGGTAAGCTCATTATACTCGTACTCAGTGGTCACACCGGTAGCATCCGTACTGCTTGCAGGGAAGTTGCCGTTTGCGGTATAAGCTGTAGAGGAATAGTACCTGGTCTGGGTGGTGGAAGCCGCCTCAGAATCCCGCACTGCGGTACTTGTCACATTTCCAAAGGAATCGTAGCTGTAGTAGGTCTCAGGACCTACACTGGATGTGATACTTGCCACATCATTGTTGGCTGCATAGCTGTAGGTCAGTTTCTCCCCTGCAGGTGCCGTCTGGCTGGACATGCGGCCATAGCTGTCATAACCGTAGCTGGTAGACTTGATGGCGGTATATCGGGAGGTCAGCTTACCGTTTGAATTATACCCCTTGGTCTGCACGTCGTTCTTGGTCAGCTGCAGGCCGTCGATGTACAAGTCACCGATACTATCATGAAATTCTATGGTAAGCTGGGTGCTCTTCCAGGTCTTGGCCGGAAGGAGCAGGCAAAAATACCTCCAGCCATCGGAATAGGTATTTAACTTACTCTTGGCAGTATATTCTGTTTCCTCACCATCATCTGCATCTGTCTCCACATAATAGGCCTTGGCCTGGAACACTCTGCCGCTTCGGATGGGAGTTACGTTTACGGTCTTCACCCAGCCGCTTAAGGTATAACTTTGCTTGGTGCTGCCTAAGTTGGTAGTGAATTTCAGGAACTTATCCTTACCCGGCTGGCCAGTGATGTGGTAGCAGCGGTTACCGTCTATCACTTCCACGCCGTTTGTTCCTGCACTGATGGTTTCATCGGCCACCTTCACGGTGCCGGTATAGTTGGTCCACTTATAGGGCAGGGTCTCTGCGGAAAGCTCAAAGCTGCCGTCCTCTAAGATGTTGTAGTCATTGGCTACGTTGCCCTTGGGAAGGGTATAACTAGCTTACTTCTGTGGAAAATCCGTCTCTAAAATTATTGAATACCGAGTCGACTCCTTGCCCCTTGGAATAACATTCATACTTTCAACAAACAAGTCATCATAACCTTCAAATTTGTCTCCAAAACGCTCGTATCTGATTTCCATCATTTCATTCTCATTAAGAAGACTGTATGAATATATTCCATAAGACATTGAAAAATTAAATTCAGCTTCCGGATCAATTGTCAGAACATCTTGTGCAGTACTAATCCGTGGTTCTACATAATTAAATGCCTCTGCCTCCAATTCAGAATGTATATATGATGCGAAATAAACTATCGGCTTACATGGTTTTTTACCCTCTACCATTTCATAGCTTTTTGTCCAAAACACATAAAAAAAACCGCCTTCACTTACCTTATAAACAGAATATCCTTGTGGTCTGATAACCTCAACCGGAAATTGTTCATTTACTTCATTGAATGATAAAACCGTTGGATTTTCAAAAGTCGAACATCTATCACTGCCTGCAAAAAAACTTTGCAGTTCAGTTAAATCATATTCTGTTTTAAGAACCTCATCCAATATTGACGTATCATCAACAATAAATCCTTCCGGGTATAGCTGATTGAGTTCTACAGCTGCATCCTCCGCAGTAAAAAGCACCTTGTGTTCAACTACTGCTTTCTCTTCGTTATGTGCACATGAAACAGCTAAGCACGCTAGAATTAACATCACAGGTAACACTATACATATTCTCTTAAGCATCATTCATCCCACCCTTCTTTTATCACAAAATATATTGTATCGTCGTCATAACACGTGTCCCCATATACTGTTTTTCCCTTTTCATCTATCCACATGGAGTACCATTTCTCTCCTTCGATATAACTCTGCGACACATATAATCCTTGAGCTGTTCCGCATTTATAATACCATCCATTTTCATCTAGACGTGCAAAATGAAAATCTGTTTTTCCGCATTTAAGCGCTACTAAATATTCGTTCTCTCCTACGGTATAAGTATCAAGATCTACTTCTTCAACATTATTTACCCCCAATTCTTTTTGCACATATCCAAATGTCTCTCTTGTAGACGCCCCCTGATAATATCCAACTGGCCATGTGCGTTCCTGCTTCAAAATTGCATTCCCATAACAGTTATATGCATCATAAGGAGTTTCACCAACAACTACATCCTCCTTTTCTGCTAAATATCTTGCCGCACCACTATCTGTTCTCATATCACATGCCGTAAGTGAAAGCGCACCAACAGAAAGCACCGCCGTTACGATTACTTTTACTATGATTACTACCCATGATTTTCCCGAAGGGTCCATGCGATTAATAGGATTACTTCCACAATACGCAAATTTATTATGTCCATTTAATCCCTGACCTGTGGAAATATAGGTGTCCGCACTAATAAATCTCCTAATCGCAGAATCATAGTACCTGCTCTGCAGATAATAGAACCCCGTCTCGTTATCGAAGTAATACCCCCTATACCTGAAAGGATTCTTAGTAAGGATTCCATTGGTATCAATCCCTGCACTGGCCTCTGTGGTGTTAACCGGCCTACCCCACAAGTCATACTCATAGGTTCCAATCAATGCAGAATCACTGCTTCTGTAAACCGCAATGATATCCCCCTGGGCATTTCTTGCGAAGAAGTATCCTACCTCCGCCGCGGTGCCCTTCTGATATCCAATGGAAACTACCTTTCCGGTACTGTCGTAGTAGAAATGTAATGTCTCATCTCCTGTGCTCTGGGACAGAAGAAGTCCGTTATTGTAGTGATAGGTGGTGGTGACACCATCCACCGTTTTGGTTCTACGGCTGCCATCTGACAGATGGAGTGCGGTGGTTTTTTGAGACACCTTCACAAATCCATATGCATACCTTAGTCTTTGTAATTACGCTATTCTTACTTCATCATGTTTACGAAGATATTCTACCGGCGTCATGTATTGCAACGTAGAATGTCTGCGTTT
>JAZQFO010000094.1:0-25228 GCA_045539535.1 Acetatifactor sp. | reverse complement strand
TAGGAATCCATAAGCCCCTCTGCATAAGCACCGACAAGCACAATACAATCGTCAAAATTATCCGCCCGGACTGTGCCGTCAAGCACATCGGACATGGATACCCTTTCGATTTCTCCCGGATTACTTACAAGAGCTGGCTCTACATAAAGAGGATATGCATCCACATCTCCTGCTTTGGATGCAATTTTGTAGGCAAATGCATCATAAACCCTGTTGCCCGATTCCATCTGCGTGTAAGTCTTTCTGACAATCCCATCCTCATCAATTATGGCATTGGTAAAACCATACTCCACCACTTGTGCCAATTCTTCGTATGGCCGTCCTTCACCTGATATGTACGTAGTCCAGTAATAATCTCCACCGTCATCCTGATAGATATATTTATCAAATGTTACGGTCGAGGCCATAACAATATTATCATATCGGCTACAAACCCGGGCAAGCTTGGCATCTGCCTCGCTTTGACCGGTTCCGCTGAATACCACATCAATTCCGATTACCTTAGGTGCACTCCCGGCATCCTGATTCAAAATCTCCAGTAAATTTGCAAATTCACCTCTGTCCCAGTCTGTATATGGACCAAGCTGTTCCAATGTTTTCTCGTCGATAGCGATAATTTTAATATCATGGGGTATCACTCCCGCATTCTGATACAAACCATCCGCAGCCATATTTTCCAATTCCGTGGGAAATCTGTTTATTGCCATAATGCCGGCTATAACCGCTATGACAACCGCTATCGCAAGAACAATAATACGCTCTCTTTTTTTATCCAATTTATCTGTTATCATATAGCTCCCATATAAAATATTATAGATCCAATTCTTTTAAACTCATTCCGGATTCCATATCAGATATTACACCGGCGCGTATATCATCCATAGAAGCATATCCGTAATAATGCAAACCACTTTCAAGACGATTGTATTCTCCATATAATCCGGGCCACCAGTAATCCAAAGTAAGCGGCTCTGTTTTTTGAATGATGGCAGAATCAAATGAAACCACCATATAAGTGATTACGCTCTCTGCTTCCGTAGAAATACTAAATTCATACACATCATATAATACGTTGTCACTCTTCTCATCCGTTATAAGAAACAATTTAACAGGTCTGTAAGTTACCTTTGCACCCGCTTCCTCTAAGCTGTTTATCCGATAGTCCATTTCATTTTCCGCACATGCGTGAATAACATTCAGTTCCTCCTCAGACAGACTATCCAAATCCTTTATGTATTCATCTAAACCTTCCACCGTATAAAGCTTTACATCTTCTTCCAACTCATAGTCAATGCTGGACGCAGTAATGCGGACTTTATCTCCTACAGAAAGCCCTCCCTCCTCAGAAACCTCATAACGAATATCATCAACAGCAACCTCTTCATTGACCAGCTCTGTTATAACTACTTCTCCTCGACCGTCTGTGCCTTCAAAAGATACCTCTATATAATCAAAGGGGTTTATCTCTGGTCTTTCAGGCTGGAATGCAAATATCGCAACAATTCCTAATATACAAGGCAAACAGAGCAAGAAAAGGATAAGCAATATTACCAATATGACTATTCTTACACTTTTCTTCGTTTCCTTTTTTCTTTGAATTCCATATTCTTTTTCCGCTTTATATTTGCCCGTATGATAGCCATAGGATTTGGCATATTCTTTTTCACGAATCTCGTCAGGCGTGTCTTCAAGCTCAACCATAACCTCATGATTACAGTAGGGACAACGTAGCTTTTCGTCCTCTTTATTCAAATTCATTGTTGCACCACATTTGGGGCAAGTCATGTCATATGTATTCATAAAATTCCTTCTTTCTGTTCAGAATATATTTTCGCACTTGGCAGAAAGCTTCTTAGCAAGAGTCACTACAACACATCTTTCAGTCTGCAGAAAATACTCCTATTAATTACTTTTAACGATAGTATACATGTAGTTGGACATAAAATAAATATATAAACAAGCACGAAAAATAGCATATCGTGCAGTATGCAATTTCATTGTACAGTTGCCTGTCCCGGAATGTCAAGACCCGACAGTGCAGCGCATGCCGCCCCTGTCGGGTCCATATTTTGCATAATATCTATTCTGTAATGTATCTAATCTTCCACCAGACGAAGTCCTGCGGTATCCGTTACAGGCAAAGAAAATGCAATTGCCTTCGCCTTAGTATTCACGCCCGCCTTTTCCATAACAGCCTGCATGATTGCATTCTTCTGCTCTGTCTTGGTTACGATGAAAATCATCTCTTTTTCTACTGCCAGTGTTACACCCATGAACTTCTCCGCAGCTTCCATACCGGTTCCCTTGGCGTGTATTACCGTTCCGCCGTAAGCACCTGCACTCTTGGCAGCCTCCATAACAAGCTCCGTATATCCCTGTTCTGCAACAACAACAATCAAATCATGCGTAGTATTCTGCAAGACTGATTCCTCCTTTTTCTGATAATCCTGACTCTCCAACAAAAACTGTAATGTTTTCTTACCTCCGATGCTACTCAGCGGAACCACAAAAGCAATTCCTCCACCGGGTGCATCAATTTTCAGTTTTTTCTCCAGTTGCTTTTTGACAGCCACCCAGGCATCCTCCTCCAAAACAGAGAATGTCACTGCTTTCTCCGAAGATTCCAGACCCAAATAGTCCAAAACCTCATTAGTCGCCGTTCCATATCCCAAAGTCAGATACATGACATGTAAATTGTTTTCCTCATAGACTTCTTCGTATTTCGTTAAGACTTTTCTATCAACTATCGTTGTCATCAAATATAAATTTCCTATGACAATCACCATACCTTTCCGCACTGCATCAGCCCGTTTTACCGGTTTTTACAGTTCAATAATTTCCATATCTCCATATCCATCCAAAGGTGTATGTACCTCTTGATATACGGCGTTCTTGTGACGCTTATTTTCTTTAATCTTAAAAATCAGACCCATAATCTGAATGGTTATCAAGGGGGTCATGGCTACCATGGCCACGATACCGAACGCATCCGTAATAATATTGCCGCCGGAGGCTTCACATGCGCCCATAGCAAAGGGCAGCAAAAATGTGGCCGTCATAGGACCGGACGCCACACCACCGGAGTCGAACGCAATCGCGGTAAAAATCTTCGATACAAAAAATGTCAGCACCAGCGCAATCGCATATCCGGGAATCAAAAACCATAAAATAGAGATTCCGGTCAGCACACGAATCATTGCAAGTCCCACAGATGCCGCAACACCAATGGACAAGCTAAGTCCCATGGCTTTCGCTGAGATTGCTCCTGAGGTCATCTCTTCAACCTGCTTGGTTAACACAAACACCGCCGGCTCTGCCAAAACGATAAAGTAACCGATAATCATACCAATAGGAATGATGATCCAGGAATAGGGCAACGCTGCAATGGTCTGTCCCAAGAAATTACCTGCTGGCATAAAGCCCACATTTACTCCTGTCAAAAACAACACCAGACCAATATATGTATAGGTCATGCCAATGCCAATCTTAATCAATGTTCTCTTATTGGCATCCCGGGCAATCAACTGTACAATTCCGTAGAAAACAATAATAGGCAAAATGGAAATCGCAATTTCCTTTATGTAGGTAGGAAGCTCCACCAGGAAGGTTCTCCACAAATCCACTGTATTGTCATAGATGTGGATAGCTTCTGAAACCTGTTCCGTGGAGGCAGGGTCAAAAATCATACCCAGAATCAATACGGCAAGAATCGGTCCTATGGAACACAATGCAACCAGACCGAAGCTATCATCCGCTGCATGTCTATCGCTTCGGATTGCAGCGATACCAATACCAAAAGACATGATAAAGGGAACTGTCATGGGACCTGTGGTCACTCCACCGGAGTCAAATGCAATTGCAAGAAAATCTCCGGGAACAAATGCTGTCAGCACAAAAATAATCGCATAGAATACCACCAAAAGTCTTGATAACGGGATTCCAAACAGCATACGCAAAATCGCAATTACCAGAAAACATGCCACTCCTGTTGCCACTGCCAGAATCAAGGTAAGATTCGGCACGGAGGGCACCTGCTGGGCCAACACCTGCAAATCCGGCTCGGAAATAGTTATGGCAAAACCCATGGCAAAGCTGACCAGAATCACAACAAACACATTTTTAGACTTGGTCATAATGGAACCCACACGTTCACCAATAGGAGTCATGGACAATTCCACGCCCACATTAAAAAACAACATACCCACAATCAGAAGCACCGCACCAATCAGAAAACTAATCAGTATACTGGGCGGTATGGGTGCAATCGTAAAGCACAAAAGTAACACAATCAATAATATGGGCAGTACCGCTTTTAATGTTTCTCCTAATTTCTCTTTAAACTTTGAATTAATAGACTGCAATCTTTCAAACACCTTTCTTCATCATTTTCTCCCACCGCTTAGGCAGGAGCACATCTGCCGTAACCAGACACTCCGGATCCGGAGCCAGTACATGTCTTGTTACCTCAAATATGCCCTGTGCATCACACAAAAGGCACTGCGCATCACCAAACCGGACCTGGCGAACAACGCCACAGTCCAGATACGCCTGATTCATTTTCACAAAATCCTCTGAAATATGAGGTTGCTGCGCATTATAATGCTTCCTCATATAAACCATTTGTCTGCTTCCGTCCGGCATATTAATATAAAGTTCCATGGGCTTGTCCGCCAGACGATTGGGAATGTTTAGCACCTCTTCCACACTATGGATAAAGGTATTTCTCTCATGCCCCACACCCACCAACAATATCTTACCGTTTACATGACGCAATCTGTCATAACAACCACCGGGTGTACAGGGCGTATTACAATACTCCTCACCGGCTGTATATATCTCAGCAGCCTTCCCCCATGCAGCCACACTATGTGTGGGATGCAGGGAACGCACCACCCCCGGACGCTTGCGGAACAGATTGGTCAAAAGTCCCACACAACTCTCCGTGTGAACCGGGTCATAAACAGGATTGTCTGCATTTACATTGGCCCAGGTATGAGTCGGCAACAAAAGCAATCCGTCTCTAAAATACTCCTGCCACACATCCAACACAGCATCTGCGCCGCCATCCACAGCGCCAATCGACTTCATAGAAGAATGAATCAGCACAGTGTCCGTATGTAGTAACCCCATTTGTTCTAACTGTTGAATCAAAACTTCCTTACTGTACATCCCGGCAACTCCTTCGTAATACTTACTATCGCATCTTAGTCCTGATACTCTATTTTAAGACTCATTCCTTCTACATAGACGCCGTTAGAACGGGTAATCTGGCACTTCTGCTCCGCAGTGACTCCAATGGTCTCTCCGCCGCGGATTGTCACGTCCTCCTCAATCACATAGGACGCAATCTGTACCAAGAAATCCTTTACCTTTTTGGGATTCTCTGCAGTGCCGATAATCTCCATCTCATCCTTGCCAAAATTGTTCATACCCACGGTATAAACGCTATAGCCATACTCGGCCTGCAACACATGGAACCAAACCAGACCCAAAACAGGATACATTCCTTTCTCCATAAACTCCTTCATGGCAAAATAAAATTCAGGCTGGTAAACCACCTCGTTCGTATAAACGCCAAGTGCACCCTTTTGGTTACAAAGAGTTGCAACAACTTTTACAAAAAGTTCTCCGTCCTTTTTCACATCCTCATGATCACCCATTACCATAACCAGAATCTGCGCCTGATGGGTCTTTACCACATCTGCAGCCTCTTTCCAGGTATAGTTGTAAGCTGCGTTCTTTTCAGCTTCCCGTCCGGGCACAGGCATCCCCATATAGCCAATAGCCACCTTTTGACTGCCAATCTCCATAATCACTGCATCACAGTCCGCGCCTACCTTAGCGGCACCTTCCCCTTCGTCATACTTGGGATTCAAGCCCCAATCTGCTGCAAAATCCTTCTTAAACTGTTCCTTATCCCACTGCTTTTGGGCAAGCAACACGAATCCGGAAAAAACGCCAATATTTTCATAAACATTTACATCATTAATATCCATTTTTTATCCTCTCATTTCCGGGGATATAGCTATCAAGACAAGAAATTACCCCGAATATTATCATATCACAAAATTTGCCGTTCTACAATTGCGGGAACTCAATCTTTAGAATTTCTTGAATGGGTATCTCTGTTCCATCTGACATTACCAGAAGCTGCTCATACTCCTTTAATTTACGCACCACTCCGACAATGGTCTCATAAGCCCCGCCGCTTTTATAAATATCCGGTACAAAATACGTGATGACCAGCTGCTGTTCTACAGTATTATCCAACGCACCTGCCCATTTACCCGCATTTTGCTGTAACTGCTCCCTGATTTGATGTAACTGCCGGTCCAAAATTGCCTTGTCATACTCCTCCAGTTCAATTCTTGCATCTGTCAGCCGGGCAGTCTCCTTTACCGCATCTTCATATCCTGTCAGTGCTGCGAACGGCGAAAATTGTGCAGCTCTATTCTCCAAAGACATATGCGGTCTTTTGGCTGACCGGTGATGGGGCAGCTCAATGATATCCGCATACTTTTCATAGTTATTCATGCTTTGTGACCTCCTATTTGGGCATTGCGGTCCTTGGCAGTAGCACCCTCTTGTAAATTCATACCTTTTAGAATTGCATTCTTACCAAATTTCTTCTTAATGTCCAGCACGGCCTGTTGCATATGCTTTTCCTTTTCAAGCTCCGCTGCCTCCGCTTGCCGCTGCCGTTCTAAAGCCTCATAATCGGTAAACAAATCCAACTGTTCCGGCACTGTATCTTTGGAAAGCGAAGCCTCTTCCAGCACATGATTGGCCCCGATTGTAATCCGTCTGACTAAAAGAGCAGGGTTTACAATCCGGTCAAACAGCTCCATTACCGCCTCTATTATCAGTTTCGTGGATGAAGTATGCCTGTCCAGATTAGCTGTCCCGTGAGCAGATTTGGGAATCTGTCTGCCATAGGGATCTGTGGTAACAGGTCCCTTGTAAAGCTTCCTCCGTTTCGGATCCGTAAGATTCTCAATATCATACCCTAATGTCAATACCATCTGATTGGTTACAAGTCCCTTATCCACCAAATCCAGCACCAGCAAATCCGTCATCTCACGCACCACCAACTTGGTCATCTCTACATCATAGGCGCAGTGTAGCACCTGACCGGAGCTGATACTGTTATTCTCCGGCTTGTAAGCCTTAATCTGTTCCATACCACAAGGCTCCCATCCCCAGGCATGGTCTATCAGAAGCTCCGCATTGATGCCAAACATCTGATACAGCAAATCCTCGCCATATTCAGACAAAGACATCCTTGCCACATCTCCCATGGTCATCATCCCCTGGGCCTCCAGTTTGGTGGCATAGCCCTTTCCCACACGCCAAAAATCCGTAAGCGGCCTGTGATTCCACAGAAGCTTACGGTAGGATATCTCATCTAACTGCGCAATACGCACCCCTGCTTCATCCGCCGGAACATGCTTTGCCACAATATCCATGGCTACCTTACACAGATACAGATTGGTACCGATTCCTGCTGCCGCCGTAATTCCTGTGGTATTTTGCACATCCAATATCATCTTCTGTACCAGCTGTCTTGCACTCATCCGATAGGCATGCAAATAACTTGTCACATCCATAAACACTTCATCGATGGAATAGACATGAATATCCTCCGGCGCCACATATTTCAAATACACATTATAAATCTGGGTACTGTACTTCATATACAGTGCCATCTGAGGTACTGCCGCAATGTAGTGAAACTCTAAGGACGGATTCTCGGCCAGTTCCTTGGCGTCTACAGACTTGTCTGTAAATTGATGACCGGGTGCCTTAGATCTGCGCTGTGCATTAATCTGGCGAACCTTCTGCACCACCTCAAACAGTCTTGCTCGGCCGGGAATCCCATAAGCCTTCAAGCTGGGCGTTACAGCCAAACAAATTGTTTTCTCTGTGCGGGCAGCATCCGCCACCACCAAATTGGTTGTCAGCGGGTCAAGTCCTCGCTCCTTACATTCAACGGAGGCATAGAACGACTTTAAATCAATACAAATATAAGTACGATTTTCTGCCATCTCTACACCTCCGTTTCTTAAATAATCTCTAGAATCTCTACTACATATTCGTCGCAGAGTTTTACAATATATGGAATACACCAATTGGGGAAGTCTGTACTCCATATCTTTTTTACGTATTTCTCCCTAATAAAGCCATCATAGCTTCTTGTGTACATACAAAACAGTAAAAGCTTTTGTGTTTCAGAAAGTTTGGAAATCTCTTCTTTCTCCGGCTCCACAAGGTACAATCTGTATGGAAACTGTACCGAAGAAAAATCTGGTATTTATCGCGCTCAAGAAAAAAGGGAGCACCTGTGAAGCAGGCATTCACTTTTCCTGGCACGGGTCTATACAGAAAAACTGAGCCGTAAGACCCGAAATCATGCCCGAATCAAGAAGAAATAATGCGCAAACCAGTCCCTTGCGGGTCTATGCACAAAAATTCATACCTGAGACCCATTAAATGTCAATTTTGGGGGTCTCACCAGACAATTTTTCTGTATAGACCCATACGCTGCTAATCATGCTTAAAAACCTTGCTATTTTCTACGTTTTAGGGTCTCATAATGTAAAAATTTTACATAGACCCAAAAGTAAATCAAGCCTTCACAAAGAAGCGCGGCAACTTCCCATTCTCTTCTATATTTCGCCATTCCTCATTCACACTTCTCCCCCTTTATACCAAGGTTTGCAATGCTTTCCCTTTCACATCTTCACATACCAATTAGGCACCGGATTCTTCATACCCGCATACCAATTATACACCTCTTTTGCCTGATCCATCATAATATCAATCTGTTCCTGCCCAAAGGGAATCGCCCAGGGCAGCGAAGATAAGGTGTTATTTGAAATATAGAGAGCAAGCAATTTCCAAAACTCCAAAGGTACATCTCCGTCAAAATATCCATCCACCATGCCAGAGGCCCAAAAAGGAGATGCCTTAACACACCACACAATACGATTGAACTCCTCCCATGGATCACCATAATCCGCCCTATCAAAATCAATCACATAAATCTGTCCATCCCTGCCAATCATGAAATTACCGATATGGTAATCTCCATGTTGGTATGCTCTCGGACGGCCTTTAAGCAAATGACGATTGGCCTCTATGTATTCGATAAATGCCTCGCCATTTTCATACTTTAAAGGACAAGTATTATATTGTTCCATTTTACGATTTATCTTCCGGTTAAAAAAACCTTCCCAATCCTTGCCGTCTGCAGGCGCAGGAATGGAATGCAATTTTCTAAGAATCCTGCCGGTCTCTAAGCCATACTCATAAACCTGCTCGTCAGAATACATGGATATAACGGCCTCCGCATCCTCTCCGTCAATCCAGCCTTGCAGAGAATAGACGCCCTCCGCGCAAATACCAAATTCAATGGGCGCACACATAGGAACCCCCAGCTGCCAAACCTTCTGCATATTTTCAAACTCAATCTTCTTGCGGTTATATTGCTCTGCAGGTGAAATACGAAGCAAATACTTATGACCTTCCTTATCGGTCACACAATACTTTTTATCACCGGACCAACCCTTATTAATTTCAACTACTTCAATGTAATCAGACAACTGCATAGCGCCCCTCCTCGAACTCTAGTTCGATATAATCATATCACACATTTATAGGTATCGCAAGAATTAAAACAACAAAAACCTTCCCTGTACTTTGTCAGAGTCAAGGAAGGTTTTCCAATCTTCATATTAAAATTTACCAATCACGCTCTCTTATAGGGTCTTTATATTTGAAATTCTTACGATTCCTTCTACCTGTTCAATACAATCAGCAAATCCTGTGCAAAATGAGCAATAATTCTATTATCTGAACACTCATATGCAGTTCCGTTCCACATCAACAGACTCTCTACAAATTGAAATCTTCGAACGCATTGTTAATTCGGTTGATTAGTCATATACGGCAAACCCAATTCTAACAACTCCCAATCCTCTTTGTACTCTTGCAGGAAAACGTCCTTGCCTTCCTCTGTAAAGTCATAAATGTATCCCCTATAGTCTATTTTCAGAAAAGTCTCTCCCGTACCGGTACTATACATAAGTGGTGATGGGAGGGCAAATTCTATCTTTTTCTCTATTGCAAGTTTTTCGTATTCCTCGTTAATCTCACATGCGGTTTGCCAAACTTGCTCAAGTTCATCATCCTCTAACCTTCTAAATTCAAGCATCTCTAAGCGAAAATATAATGTATTATACTGATATTTGATCCGCACAGTTTCTCCACATTTCCACTCAGGATAGTTGTCGGCAAGTTGATTTTGCATGAGTGCATAGTCATAATCTGTGTCAATTCGATAATAGAATTCCGCAAACTCACCAGCCCTTACACCATCATTCCATACCCTTTCAGAAACACTTGCGACATGACAATTTACACCATTTATCACAGCCTCCCATTCACGATATTGCCAATCGTTTTCGTCCACAGTATCGGTATATTCTTCCGAAACAGTTGCGTCAGGATCCATAGATTTAGCAAATACCACCATTTCTTTGTATGTATGGTGCCGTTTAGTCCACCCTTCAGGAGGATTATATGTGCAGGCAGTTAAACACAGAGTCAACAGCAGTAGCCAAAATACTGCTAATCTTTTTTTCATGGCTGTATCTCCATTCTTCATTTTCTGTTTTAGGGATATAACAACAAACTACCTCACAACAATCCTGGAAGCAAGCTCTCGTAAAGGCCCTAAAACACCACCTGCACCAAGAACATATAGCAAACTGTTCCCGCCACAATACTAAGTAGCGTATTTCTTTTCCAGATATGTAGGATTGCAACCACCAGACAAGCAATCAATGACGGTACGAACCCGCCTACACTGGTAAAGGTCACGCCTTTCAGACAATAAACCACCAACATTCCCATGATGGCGTAGGGCAGGATTTTACCCAGCTTTTGAATAATCTTCGGTGTTTTCTTTCCGCCACCCAGCACAAGAAACGGCAGGAAGCGCAAAGCTGCTGTCACCAGAGCCATCACTGCCACCGCATACCAAATCTGTATATCAGTCATTTTCAGGCTCCTCCTTGTATAAACACAATAACAGTGCGATAATCAGCATGGTGGGAATCAAAAAGCTTTCACTTCCGAAAATCACCAAACAAACCACTGATGCTACCACACCAATGATAGCCGGTGCATGCTTTTTCGTGGTCAGCCACTGCTCCACAAATATAGTAACAAAAAGTGCCGTCAATACAAAATCAATTCCTTCACTGTTGAACTTAACTACAGAACCCACCAGAACACCAAGCACCGAGCCTGTAATCCAATAAATATGGTCAAACACCGACACCAGCAGATAGTAATCTTTTCTGCGTGCCTCTTCAACATTGGAATTGTCATGGCACACTAAAGAATAGGTCTCATCTGTCAATGCAAACATCAAATAAAGCTTTCTCACTCCTATGTGTTTGTATCTGTCAATCATAGATATTCCATAGAAAAGATGTCTGGCATTCACCATCAATGTGGTAAGAGCTACCGTAATCAGTGATGCGCCTCCTGTAAACAGACCGATGGCCACATACTGCATGGAGCCTGCATAAATCAATAAACTCATCAAAAACGCATGTATCAAACCGTATCCATTTACCTTAATCAGGATACCAAATCCAAACCCCAGCACCAGATAACCTGTCATAACAGGCAGGGTGTCCACAAGGGCTGTTTTTACTGTCTTTTTCATTGTATTACTTCACTTTCAGTACATCTTAATTTATCTGATAAAACTGGTTCTTACCTGAGCTTCCTTCTCCGGCAAACCGTACGCTTCCTTTCCCAATTTAATACTCTTCATGAGGAAACTCATGTTTCTGGCAAGTGTACGCATGGTCTGCATGCCCTCTTCATCCTGAGTTGCCTCCCCTGCTGCACGTCCATGCACGCTGTTCCAATACTGACTGGAAGCCACAGGCATGCCACTGATGGTAAAATACTTATTCAACTGGTCAAAAGTAGCTGACAGGCCACCACGTCTGGCCGCCACCACGCTTGCACCCACTTTCATAGACTTGTTGCACTGTGCAGAATAGAATAAACGGTCCAAAAATGCAACCAGCGTACCATTTGCAGAAGCATAATAAACCGGGCTTCCCACCACAATACCATCGCACTCAGCCAAAAGCTGCCCCGCCCCATTCACCACATCATCAAATACACACTTTCCAAGCTCGCTACATCTGCCGCATCCGATACAACCTCTCACATCAAGATGGCCAACTTGGACTGTGATGGTTTCAATGCCCTCCTCTGCGAAAATCTTTGTCATTTCCTTTAATGCAAGGGCAGTGTTGCCCTCTTTTCTGGGACTGCCGTTGATTAATAATACTTTCATTGCTTTTCTCCTTGAAATATGTATTATATTAGTCATTCTGTAAATTCACTAATCACCTGAATTTGCCCTAAAATATGTTGATTAAATTCCTCTAATTCCTCTGCAGGCACCCAAAGTTCCTCATGATAACTTGCACCCACAATATGAGCCTCAAACTTCCTGCAATATTCATCATCAACTTCAAACCGCGTCACATATCCCTTATGGTCATCGTTATATTTCACATTCCAACGAGACGCAATTTCAGTTGCATACTTTTCATTTAGAACAGGGTAAAAAATGGGCTGGTCCGGTAATCTGGGTGGAAATTTTTTAAATCCGCTCTCCTTGATCAATTCTAATTCTTTTGTACCAACCGGTCTATATAAAATCATCTCTCATTCCTCAAAACCTTCTATAAATTTTATTTTAGTTCCCTGCTATTGAATACGCATATTCCGATGACATTTGTTATAAGTATCCACCCAATATCCATTAGGATGTACCGAATAGAATTCAGACACTTCATAGCAGACACCTGTGCAATCTGCCCCGTAGGGTTCAAATCGAATAACACTTCCTGTATCAGACTTCCTGAATCATTTTGTATAAAAAATGTATTGGAATACATACCGAGAAATAGCATTGCAAAAGCCAAAACCATACATACCACCGCGGATGTTGCCTTATGTCCTATCAACATTGCCAGCATATAATATATGCTGGTATATGCCAGACAGGTGCACAATCCCAATGCAAAAAATTCCATAATCTCCCCGAATGACACATTTCTTTCAAACATCACCAAACCAATCAACATCGTAAATCCAAACGTAATCAAATACATTACAATCCCGCCTGTAAAATTAGCAAGTTCATTTGACAGGTAAATACTCTTTTTCGTTCTTCCGGCAAAGACTTTATTCCTGATAAATCCTCCGTCATAATCACTTCCGCAAGTCATACTCACCAACACTGCAGATGCGATTCCGTACATGGTCATAGGTAGAAAAAGCACTCTATCCAACTGCACAGTGTAATCCATCGCTGTTTTCTGCATCAAAATCATTCCGATTGCAACAAATAGCATAAAAATGGTGCATATTTTAATCCATTTTGTCCGAAACATTTTAACTAAATCTGCCTGTATCACGCCTCTTCCTCCAGCATACTGACAAAAAACTCTTCCAAGTTCTCATCCTGCTCATAACACCTCAACACATCGCATCCCAATTCTTTTAATGAAATTATCAGGTCCGTTATTGTTATTTCTGAATCAATACTCAATTTCGAGGGCTGGATTACACTGTAGGAAATCTTATTTTCCTTAAGCGCTTTTTCAGCTACAGTTTGATCTGATACAGTAATACAAACCGTTCTTTTACTTTCTTTTTCCAGTTCCCCTGCTGTCATCTGCCGAATAATTCTGCCATGATCGATAAAAATATAGTGGGTTGCTACTTTGGTCAATTCCTCCAGCATATGACTGGAAATCAAAAAGGTTATCCCTTTGTCCCGGTTAAGCGCAAGAATCAGCTTTCTCAACTGAATAATTCCCTGGGGATCAAGTCCGTTCATGGGCTCATCTAGAATTATCAGCTCCGGATTCCCCTCAAGAGCCATGGCAAGTCCCAATTTCTGCTTCATGCCAAGGGAAAAATCCTTTACCTTTTTCTTATGTGTATCCTCCAGTCCGACCAGCTTTAAAAGGTCGGTAATACCCTCAAAAGAACGCCGTCCTTTTATCCGAAACAGTTGACGCAGATTTTCCTCCGCCGTCATTTCAAGATATAATGCCGGGGCCTCAACTATGGCTCCCAGCTTCCCGGTCGCAGCATTCTCAGCATTATTTTTCACGCCAAACAGCCCGTATTCTCCACTGTCAGCCTTCTGTAAATCAGTCAGTATACGAAGCATGGTTGTTTTGCCTGCACCATTTTTACCAACAAATCCGCAAATGGCGCCCTTGGGAACCTGAAAAGATACGTTCGCCAAAACCGTAGTGCTGCCATATTTCTTGACAATGTTACTTACTTCAATTGCGTTAATCATGCTCTACTTCCTCGTATACGTCACATAGGTATACGGAATCTCTCCGTCCACGTACTCGTCAATTTCTTTCTCGAACAGAGTCTCGTCGAACACCGGGAAATAGGTGTCTCCTTCTATCTCAGCATCGATCTCAGTAATATACATTTTCTCCACCAAAGGAAGTGCCTCTTCATACAGTCTTGCACCACCGGAGATATACATGTCGCGGTCTCCTGCCATTTTAATTGCTTCCTCCAAAGACTTAGCAGTCATGCAGTTCTCTGCATCGAAATTTTTGGTGTTGGATACCACAATGGTAGTTCTGTTAGGCAGGGGACGTCCAATTTCCTCATAGGAACGTCTGCCCATGATTACCACATTTCCGGTAGTCAATTCTCTGAAGCGTCTCTGCTCACCCTTGATTCTCCAAGGGATGCAGCCATTATTTCCAATCACGCGGTTATTTGTATATGCAACAATCAATCCAATCATTTCTCTACTCCTGTTCATCGTTTTGTAATTCCACAACCACCAGCTCCGGCCTGTTGTTTACACGTATGGGAACCATGCTATTGCCAATTCCCCTGCTGACCACCATGGTAGTGGTGCCGTCTGTATAAGTGCCCGCATCATACTCCGGCAAAAAACCTTGCCCCGGTGCCACCAATCCACCCACAAAGGGAATGCGAACCTGTCCACCATGAGCATGTCCGGTGAAAACAAGATCCACTTGCTCTTTGACGTAGGTTTCAAACAACTCCGGTCTGTGAGATAAGAGCACGGTAAACTTATCCTCTGATCTAAGCTCCTGCAATTTGGACCGGAAGGGCGCACTTTCCACCTCCATCCGATAGGTGGGATCATCCATGCCAATCAACTGAATCCGTTGTCCATTTTGCTCCAGTAGAATCGCTTCATCATGCAACACCGAAACGCCTGTCTGTACAAATGCCTGCTCCAGCTTATCGTACTGTTCGGCACCGCCCTCTTCATGGTCATCTTTCAGCCAACCTTCATGGTTGCCGGTTACATAATAGCAGGGCGCAATTTCTGCAGCCTGCTTGGCAAAATTTACTGCCGCATCCACATTGGTCCGCTCAGAGTCTACCACATCTCCGGTTATCACTATGATATCCGGTGCCTGCTCCTTTAACAGCTTAATCAAAGCACTATTATTCTGACCAAACTGCGCATTATGCAAATCCGATACCTGGGCGATTTTGTAGCCGTTAAACCCAGCCGGCAAATCCTTGTCAACCACCGTGAGTGCCGTCAACTGTACCGTTACATTGCTCCAGATAAGCCAGACAAGAAGTAACACCATCACAGTCCATTTTATAACTTTACTTTTGTTTTGGTAAATCCTCTCCATCATACATCCTATATAAATCAATTACAAGCCTAAAGTACGTATCCATTTTAAAAACAGCTGCTTCCACTGCCCGGTTTGTTTTTCATCATCCCCCAGCCCGAAACCATGCGCACCGGTGCGGAATATATGTAGTTCTGCAGGTACCTTCTGCCTGCGCGCCGCCAGATACAGATTCACACTGTTCTCCGCCGGTGTCACGCAGTCATCATCAGTCTCAAATATAAAAAGCGGTGGCGTATCAGCTGTAAGCATTTCATGGGGCTTGTATTTTAAAAGCTGCTCCCTTTCATATTCCGCAACCGGATGATTGGCCATGCTACCGCCCCGCCCCATCTGTGCCTCCAAAGATATTGCAGGGTAACCCAGCACTGCAAAATCCGGTCTTGCAGAACAGTTATCCACTTCATCCATAGAACCCGACAACTGCACATCAAAACCGGTGGCAATCAAAGCCGTCTGATAGCCACCTGCCGAAAATCCCAAGACGCCAATAGCATCCTTTCGAATCCCCCATTGATCAGCGTATGTCCTAACGATTCTTACCGCTCGTTTGGCATCCATAAGGAGCACATCATATCGATTATCATGTGCATCTATCGGCAGTCTGGTCTTTAACACAAATGCCGCAAATCCTTGATCATTCAACCATTTTGCAACCTGTCTGCCTTCATGGCTAAGTACCTGACGCTTAAATGCACCACCCGGAATAATAATCACCGCCGGAACATCCTTGGCATTATCCGGAAGATACATAAGCAGTTCAGGAGAAGTGACATTTCGAACCAAATCCTTTCTAAAACCGTCCTTCTCCTCTGTAAACAACTCTTCCTCAATATTCAAATTTTCAGACCCCGGGGCTACGCCGGGGTATAATTTTATAGTTTTCTCCATATAACCTCTATCACATGTTCATATACATTCATGGCAATGTTCCCGGCACAAATTAACGGTTAACCGTGGTCACAACCGGTTTGCCCTCTCTATCCAACAACGGCGTCATGCCTCCTGCATAGCCGGACGCATGAAATACATAGTTTACACCGGTCTCCTTATCTACCCAAATCTCGGTTACATTTGCAACCCCCTGTGAATATACCTTTTCAAATCTTTCTTTGCTCATATTGCACTCCTTCTTTTTAACCTAACTGCATCAAATTAATCAACAACACCCACGCCAGTCCATAGTAGGAAATAACCGCCACCAAATCGTTGATGGTAGTAATCAAGGGGCCGGACGCCACTGCCGGATCAATCTTTAACTTGTTGAACACGATGGGAACCATGGTACCCACCATACTGGAAATTATCATCGCGATTAACAACGAAATTCCCACACAACCTGATACTGCAAAGGAAAATGCTATCGCATATCCTTTGAACAGCCATACATACAAGCCTATAAATCCAAAGGAAACAAGTCCCAGCAACAAACCATTGCACAAGCCCACTCGCATCTCCTTGAAAATCAACTGCACCTTCTGAGAAGTTGCCAGATTTTCATCCATCAACACACGAATAGTTACTGCCAGAGACTGGGTTCCCACATTACCTGCCATACCCAAAATCAATGACTGGAAACATACAATCACGGCAATCTGGTCTACCACAGCTTCAAACAATCCCACCACCGCTGAAACGCCAATACCCAATCCAAGTAGGATAATCAGCCATGGCAAACGTTTTCTCATACTGTCCTTTAAAGGCTCATTTAAATCCTCCTCTGCAGTCAAACCGGCAAGCATCGCATAGTCTTCACCCATCTCATCATCCACAACCTCAATGATGTCTTGAGCGGTGATGACACCCAGAATCCTGTTTTTCTCATCCAAGACGGGGATGGAATCCTCTGCATAATCCTTGACCTTTTCCAGGGAATCAGACACCTTATCCGTGTCATACACATAAGGGTATGCCTGACTGATAAAATCCTCCAAGTCCGCATGTTCTCTGGCTACAATCAAATCCTTCAGGTCCATTGCACCATAAAAGGAACCGTCTTCATTACACACGTAGACCGTGTAAATATTGTCATTATCTTCAGCCTGGGTAATCATTTCCTTCATGGCCTGACGCACAGTAAGTCCCTTTTTAATCGATATGAAATTGGTGGTCATTTTACTACCAAATTCATCCTCATCATAGGACTGAATCAGACGAATGTCACGAATGCTTTCATCATCCATCAGACTGACAAGCTTCTCTCCGATTTCCTCATCAATCTTCTCCAGAATATCAACCGCGTCGTCTGAGTCCATGTTTTCAATAATCTCAGCCGCCGTCTCCAGCTCCATTTCCTCAAAAATAGGAGCAGCATCCTCCAAATATGCCAGAATTTCCGAAGTACGCTCCGGTCCCCAGGCATCGTATAAGGCACCTCGTTCCTCCTCCGACAAAAGTTCCAGTGCATCTGCTATATCATTCTCGTGATAGTCTTCCAAAAGCTCTAACAGTCGCTCTATCTCTTTGGTATCATGAACCAGATTTACAATTTCTTCTACATAATTGTTCTGCTTAAAATCCATGTCTATCACTCCTTTCCGCAAAAACGCACGATAGTTTCCCACCGTGCATTTCTACCTTCATCATCTCGAATATATCTAGATTGATTGGGTGTTTTCTACTATTCTGCCCACATTTCCCTTGTATATTTCCATGGCATCCACAATGGCTTCCACTGCATTCTGATTGGTAATGGAGCTACTGTGCATATCTGCCACTCTCATATTCAGGTTGTCAAAAATAGAATCAATCTGATTGACATTGTTGTTCTGTCTTGCAATATTCTCATACAGTTCATTAAACTGTTTGTCCAGACGCTGGAAGCTCTCAGAAAGCTGTGCCATGGACTCCTTGGACTGCACCAATGCCGCTTCGCTTCCGGACACACGCTTGGATGTCTCTGCCACCTTCTTAAGAAGCTCCTTCAAAACATCTGCAACCTGGTCAGAGAAATTGGTACTGCTTTCAGACAAATCCCGCATTTCCGCTGCCAAAACCTCAAACCCGGAACCGGATTCCCCTGCATGAGCTGACTCAACAGATGCATTCAATGATAAAAGTGTTAATTTAAATGAGATATCATTAATTTGCTTTGCTATTCCTGATATTTCGTGCATTTGTTCTTCCATGGTACGGAACACATCTCCTGACTGGCTGATAATATCGCTGACTGCCGTCATCTGTTCACCCATGTTTTCCATATTTTTACGGTTATCCAAAAGCACTTCTTCAAACTGCTTCACATTTTCGTTCAAAAGACCAATCTGGTCACCGGTCTCCTTAATCTTGTCACGCACCACATGACAACTGTCGGAAACCTCGCCCGCACCGCGAGCAATAGAATCAGAACCTTCCTGCAAGCCTAACGTACTTACCTCGATACGTGCTGAGGAATCCTCGAAATCCTGTTTCAATTCCTGTCCCATACTACGAATAGACGCAAGCAACGCCTCTGACTCCCCGGCGCGCTCCTCACTGATTTCAATAAAGGCACGTCCGCGCTTAATTACCAGATAAAAGAGCACTGCTGCCAATGTAAATACCACGGCACATAATATGTACTGCCCCAAGCTTTCCGCCTTCTCCGGATGCACCATGTACATAATCACAAGACATATGTCCACCAGCACAAACTGGGTTCTGGTAAATGCAGGCTCCAGATACATGCCCGTCAGCGCAATTACCGCCAGATATAAGGAAAAGTCGTCGCTATAAGAGGCACCACTATTCAAGCTAATCACACAAACCAATATGGGTAGCGCCACCGCCAAAACATATTCTCTGGTGTAAAGACGCACATTGCGCGACTTCATAATAACCAATAGCGCGCCAAATACCACTAGACATACACCAATGGTTATCATAGCCGCCGTGTTGCCCGCCGCCATATTTTTTACAAAAAATGCTGCTGACACCACAACCGGAAGCCACTGCATAATTTTATAAATTGCTTCATGTGACATAGGTTTCTTTGCTGCTTTCTGCTCTGTACTCATATGTATAACCCTCTTTAAATTAATCTAATTTAAATTTATTTACCTCCGAATCCAAATTGGTTGCAATATTTTGATTAGCTCTTGCTTCTTCTTCAATTTCACCCATACTTACGGCTAAATCAACCGCCTGCTGTGTTACACTCTCAATACCAATTGTGGACTCACCAACTGCAACATTTACGGCATTTACAGAATCTTTAATTTCATCCATACTGGATCGCAACTCATTGCTCTTTTGCGCAAATGTCTGCATTCTCTTATTCATATCATCTACATCTTTTGAGTAACTTTCACTGACATTCAGCAACTCATTGTAACCTCCCATGGCAGTTTCGTCCACAAACGCAATAATTCTTCCTGCCTCAATTGCCAGTTCGTTTACAGCCTCAATAACACCACTACTTACCTCGCTGATATGATTAGCTGCCTCCGCTGAATTCATAGCCAATTTACCGATTTCATCCGCAACAACCGCAAACCCTCTTCCTGCTTCTCCAGCCCTTGCAGCCTCTATGGATGCATTTAGGGATAGTAAATTTGTTTGTTCGGTAATATTAATTATATTTCTTGTAAGCTCCGTAATTTGTGATACAGATCTGGATTTCTCGATTTTCTCATTCATAGATACAGCCATGACTGCTGCCTGCTCACGAGCATTTGCCTGTTCACTTTCTGCACCGTCATGAATAGCCGTTGCTCTTCTGATAATTTCCTCCGAACGACGCTTTCCTTCCATCGCCTCTTTATGAATATTTTCAATCTCTTCATAAATCGCGGTAACAGCTGCATCTATCTGCTCCACGGACGCATTTGTTTCCTCCATTGACGCACTCATTTGTTGCATTGTTGCAGATACAGAAGTAATGTTGTTATCTGCCTCACTAATCTTCTTTACTACATCCAAAGAAGATGCGTTCAATTTGATAGAACCATCTGCAATATTTTGCATAATTACCAAAATGTATTCAAGTAATTTGTTTACATTATTGGCAATACTCTCCAACTCATCTCCGGTTCTAATATCCAGCTTACTTGTCAAATCTCCTTCATTGTATACCAAATCGTAGATTTTCTTATCAACATTTTTCAGGCCTCTCATTATCCCCTCAATAATGAGATTCAAAATAATAATGGATACCACCAAAAGAACAACTGCCATCACAACAATTCTTGTTACCAAAACAGTTTGTTCCTCAACGACCTTCGCTGCATCATAATCACAGCCCAAGACAGCCACAACTTTTCCCTGGCTGTCATAGATAGGTTTATATGCAGAAATCAAATCACCGTCCTCCGTAGAGTCTATGTAATCCTGCACATAATCCTGACCGGCAAACACTTCCTTCATTTCTTCATAGGAAACCTCAAACTGTTCACCGGGCATACACTGCCCATCGGTTTCGTCCGTATCTACACTATAGTACACATTTTTCCCATCAGTATAAAGGCAATACAAATACGCAATGTTACAGACTTCCTTCACATCTCTAAGCTCTGTCAATACCGTCAAATATTCCTCAGAGCCATAAGCGTCGCTACCTACCTTGCTTATGATATCACCATCAACAGCCTCTGCCGCAATACCTGCCGCCATTCGCGCCTGTTCCACTCCCATGCCTATCATACCATTCCTGATATTAGAATAGGCCGATACTCCGAGCATGGAACATACAACCAAAATTAACAACGCTACCGGAAATAAAATCTTAAAGCGAATACTTAATCCTCTAGTCTTTCTTTCCATTCATATATAACCACCTTTCTATCACTAAATAGTTCCGGGTCATAAAACGAAATTATTTTGCACTTCAAAGCTTATTATACTCGAGTTTTCAGAATATTTCAACCTTTTTGGTAATATTCGCGCAATTTTCTTTTTGAATATTCTTCGCTATTACTGCAGTTGTTTCATTATCGATGCAATCTGAATCTGCTGGGGACAAACCTGCTCACAGCTCTTACATCCCACGCACCTCTCCGGGCCCTTATCCTGCGGCATTTGAGCCAGTGCTTCCTTCCATACTGACTCCGGTTCCCCCGCCTTTTTTTGATTATAAATTTCAATAGCCTGCGGTATATCTAGCTTCTTAGGGCAGTGATCAATGCAGTATTTACAAGCGGTACACGGCACAGCGGCCTTTTGTATCATCTCCTTGGCAAACTCCTGCAAAACTGCCCATTCAGCCTCATTTAAAGGCTTTTCCTCCGAATAGGTCTCAATATTCTCCGAAAGCTGCTGTTCATTGGACATACCGGACAGGGTTACTACCACCTCCGGAATGGTCTGCAAAAATCGAAACGCCCAAGCAGGAGCCTTCTCCGAACGATACTTAGAAAGCGCTGCCTCCTGTGCCGGCTCAAGGCTTGCCAATCTGCCTCCCCGAACAGGCTCCATGACCCATACAGGAATATTGTAACGCTTCAACATCTCTATCTTCTCGCATGCCTTCTGCAATTCATAATCCAGCCAATTAAGCTGAATCTGACCAAATTCCATGTACTCTCCATAGGCCTGTAAAAACCGCTCCATGGTTGCAAAGCTTCCATGGGTAGAAAATCCCAGATGCTTAATTCTGCCATTTTCCTTCTGCTTGATCAAATATTCAAAAATCCCGTACTCCGGATTTAAGTAGCCATCAATATTTTTCTCACTTACATTGTGAAACAAATAAAAGTCAAAATAGTCCACCCGGCACTTTTCCAGCTGTTTTTCAAAAATTTTCTCCACCCGGCTTAAGGTACTCACATCATAGCCCGGAAATTTGGTAGCCAGATAAAAGCTCTCTCTGGGATACTCGCTTAAAACCTCACCCATAACCGTCTCGGAATTCCCTCCATGATATCCCCAAGCGGTATCAAAATAGTTAATCCCCTTTTCCATGGCATATGCCACCATCTTACGGGTTGCCTCCACATCAATCTGCTCATTCTGACCATCAACCACTGGAAGACGCATAGCGCCTAAACCAAGCGCAGACAATTTTTCTCCTTGAAACTCCTTATAAATCATGAAAACACTCCTTTACTGTGCACTACACACTGCCAGTATCTTATCCGCAGCACCTTTTGCACCACTACAACGTTTAAATCCCTCTGAAATTACTATTGCATTCTGTTTGTAGGAAGCATCCTCCAACACCGTGTCAATGGCAGCCAAAATGCCTCCGGGCGTCTTATCTATGGGACGCGTGCCCAAATCGATACCTGCACCTAACTGCTTTACTCTGGCAGCCACGCCGCCCTGCTCCGGCGTCTGAGGGTTCATCACCAACGGCACCTGATAATACAAGCTCTCGCTTACACTATTCATGCCGCAATGAGATAAAAACACATCTGCCTGCTGCAGCACTGCAATCTGGTCCACATGGCTGTGGACAGTAATATGCTCCGGCAAATCCCCAAATGCATTCATGTCCACCAGATTCCCCACAGACATAACGACCTGATAATCCGAATATCGCAGGGCCTCAATGCAATTCTTATAGAAACGCATCATATCATTATTCACCGTACCCATGGAGATATAAACCAGCTTGTCCCTGGTCTTCTTAATCTCGGTCTGTGCCGGACGCACAGACGGGCCCACAAAGGCATACTTGTCCGTAAACGTCTCTGCACAGGGCTGAAACTCCGGCGAGGTGTACACCACCGTATGGGTATTCTCATCATTTTGAATAATGTCAAGCACACTCTTTACCGGATACCCTTTATCCTGAAGTCTTTTGATATCTTTATTAATCTTGGGCATGGAAAAAATCATGGAAAACAACTGCCCCACGTCCTGCTTCATAATCTTTGCAGAATGTTTATTAAATGCAAATGTGGTAGTGGATGAAACAAAGGGAATTCCTAATTTCAAAGCCACCGCCTTGCCCCAAACCGCCATAGAATCCGCCACAATACAATCCGGCTTAAGCTCCTTCATATGGGCAATCACCATGTCATCCAAGGCCAAGGTGGTATCCACTAAAAGCTTGGTGGAAAAAGCCAAATCTTTTCCCACTCTTACCGCATCCTTGGGATCTAATTTCTGTTCCATATCATAATCGTCGCAGGCCACAAAGCGCGCCCCTGTGGACTCAATTTTCTCCTGCATGATTTTGTAGGAATAATACCAAACCTCATGTCCCCTTGCAATCAACTCCCGTACCACTCCAAGGGTAGGATTGGTATGTCCGTGGGCAGGAATACAAAAGAATACAATTTTACTCATAATCGTCTCCTGAAACCTTTCTTTCGGCATTCGTACAACTATGTTTTTATTTTATTCCTTTGGAGTAGATGCGTCAATGAAAAAGACTTGCTTTTTACGCATTGCTGATATATACTTTGAAACATCCGGGGCGAGTCTCTTCAACCCCATCTCATTTTCTAATTTATAGCAATTATCTCATTCATCTTTCTTTCCACATATACGCACCTTGATAACTTAATAAAGGACTTTACATCTTCAATTGCACCGCCTATAATTATATTAAATAATGGAAAGGGTGGTGAGAATATGGAGGATAATATGAATACGCAAGAATTAACACAGAAAAACATCGAAGAATTTTCCCGCCTTCAGAGCTACATGGTTTTGGTTGATAAGAATTCTGAAGCCTACAAAACCATGAAAATCAGATATATCGAACTTAAAGTTATCTTAACCACATCCGGAGTAAATCTCAACGAATTAGATGTAATTAATGAATAATCTATAAAATAAAACAAGGTGTAAAGTCTTTTACTAAATGATCAAGACTTTACACCTTGTTCTTATTTTAAATAGCTAAATCTTATCTAGCCAACCAGCCGCCGTCAACAGCTACGGTAAATCCGTTTACATAATCAGATGCTGCAGAAGCAAGCCATACGATGGTACCCTTCATATCGTCGGGAGTGCCCCATCTGCCTGCGGGGATACGATCCAAAATCTCCGCACTGCGGTCCTCATCATTACGAAGCTGTGCAGTGTTGTTGGTTACCATGTAACCGGGAGCGATTGCATTTACCTGAATGTTGTACTTTGCCCACTCGTTGGCAAGTGCCTTGGTCAGACCAAGTACTGCACTCTTACTTGCAGTGTATGCAGGTACACGGATACCGCCCTGATAGGAAAGCATGGAAGCCACGTTAATAATCTTGCCACCCTCGCCCTGCTTGATAAACTGCTTAGCAGCAGCCTGACACAGGAAGAATACCTCCTTCTGGTTAACCGCACATACAGCATCCCAGTCCTCCATGGAGTACTCAATAGCATCCTCTCTCTTGATAATGCCGGCATTATTTACCAGAATATCAATTCTGCCGTAAGCCTTCAAAGCCTCGGAAATTACTGTATCAATAACATCAGTAGAAGAAAGGTCTGCTGTAACAGCTGTGAACTCACCGCCAATTTCCTTAATCTTCGCTGCAGTCTCATCACAATCTCTTCTCGCAACACCGACAACCTTAGCACCTGCCTCTGCAAGCCCTACACACATA
>JAZQFO010000093.1:0-6166 GCA_045539535.1 Acetatifactor sp. | reverse complement strand
AAGGTTTTCTTCCGCCACCGGATACTTCAGAGCGAGTCTTTGCCTTCTGAGTTCCCTGACGATTATTTGCAAGCTGCTGTACAACTGCCATGTGTACCAGGTGCTCGTTTACTTCTACACCGAATACTGCATCGTTTAATTCGATTGTACCAACTTCCTTGCCTTCCATATTGTAAACAGATACGTTTGCCATCTGATTGGTCCTCCTTTCGCCTCAAACTATGCTTCTACTCTTGTGGTCTCTTTGATGGTTACGAGAGCCTTCTTAGCACCGGGTACTGCACCCTTAACCAGAAGAAGATTCTTCTCTGCATCCACTCTAACAACCTCAAGGTTCTGAACAGTTACTTTTACACAACCCATATGTCCGGGCATACCTTTGCCCTTGAATACGCGGCTGGGTGAGGAGCAGGCACCATTGGAACCCTGATGACGATGGAACTTGGAACCATGCTTCATAGGTCCTCTGTGCTGACCATGTCTCTTGATTGCGCCCTGGAAGCCCTTACCCTTGGAAATCGCAGTAGCATCTACCTTATCGCCATTCTCAAAGATATCTGCCTTAATCTCTGCACCAAGCTCGTACTCAGCAGCGTTCTCAAACTTGAACTCTCTCACAAATCTCTTGGAGCTTACGCCGGCTTTCTTGAAGTGACCCTGCTCAGCCTTATTAACGCCGTGTCTGTGGATTACCTTCTTGCCGTCCTCAGCATACTTATCCTTCTTGTCAACGAAGCCAACCTGTACTGCACTGTAGCCGTCATTCTCTACGGTCTTAACCTGAGTTACTACACAGGGACCTGCCTGAAGTACGGTTACGGGAACCAGGGAGCCATCCTCGTTGAAGATCTGAGTCATTCCAACTTTTGTTGCTAAAATAGCTTTCTTCATGTTTTACCTCCGTTTTGTTCTACATAGCGGACCAAACGATGTTGCTGTTCGTTCATACGTCTCTAAGTAGAGGTTTAAAGTTACTTATTTAGAACTTACTTGTTCTTCATTTTAATGTCGATATATACACCAGCGGGCATTTCCAGTCTCTGAAGAGCATCAACAGTCTTCTGAGTAGGTGCAATGATATCGATAAGTCTCTTATGAGTTCTCTGCTCGAACTGCTCTCTGGAGTCTTTGTACTTGTGTACTGCTCTCAGAATCGTAACAACTTCCTTCTTAGTAGGAAGGGGAACGGGTCCGCTCACCTGGGAACCGTTCTTCTTTACTGTTTCGATGATTTTCTTAGCAGATGCATCAACAAGCTGATGCTCATAAGCCTTAAGGGTAATTCTCATTACTTGACTTGCCATAAAAAAAGTCGCCTCCTTTTCGCACTTTTGGGTTCTAAGTACGACAAGCGGTGACTGTACACTCTCCCGTGTGTGTCCTAAGTCTTTAGCAACGTTTCAGACTCAAAACTTACACGTCGTTTCTGCCTAGGGGCAGACTTGTAAACCTTACTCCGGCTTAGCCGGACCTTAGTTCTGGTACAGTGACTTGTCGTCAGTTTCCTAACTTGACATTCGCTCCACGGAAAACCCGGTATTCATTGCTGATTACCGGCAACCTCACGCTTCATCGCTATCATGCCACAGCAAAATTTAGTATACATGGTGTTTCTTTGCTTTGCAAGCATTTTTTTTGCAGAATTGTATTTTTTTTGTATTTTTTTTCGTACAATCCATGATTTGTCCTATATCTGGTATTTTTCCGTGTCAAAACCACTATTTTGACCGGCTAATCAGAACAGACGCCACCAAAACCAGCCCTATTCCGATTACCATACCTGCACTTAAAGGCTCCTTATAGTAGAAGGTCCCCACCAGCGTAGTCACAATAGGCTCCAATGTGGCAAGCACCGCCGCCCGCCCGGGTTCCATATATGCAAGTCCCAGCGTATACAAGGAAAAAGACATGGCCGTGGAAAGCAGCGCCATGCACACTGCAGGAACAAGAAGCCCCGGCTCCTGTGAAAACTTACTTATTATAGAAGAAACACTTACAAAGGGCAACACCCCTACGCAGGCAAACAGAAACGTATATGCAGAAACTGTCATGGGATGGTACCCCCTATCCAGTGCAAATCTACCAAAGATACTGTAGAGTCCATATCCAATACCGGAGCCCAGCCCCAGCAAAATCCCCTGCAGGCTTACCACCCCTGCCGTACCGATAATTCCGCTAACCAGTACGCACCCCAGTACTGCCAATACCAACGCCACCCATTTGCAGCGATTCATCTTCTCCCTAAAGAAAACCATGGACAACAACGTCACCCATATCGGGGAAGTATACATTAATATAGAAGCAAAGGCAGCCGAAGATACCTGCACGTTTCTAAAATAGCAATAGCTAAAGAACACAATACTGAACACGCCCGTCCCCGCAAAACACCAGCTGTCCTTGAAACGCATCTTCAAAAGCTTCCTATTTATGAAAAACAATCCCGGAAACAAAAACAGTACGCTACCGTATGCGCGGATGCACACCACATCCATGGCAGAAAACTCTGCTGCACTCAACTGCCTTACAAATATAAACAGTACTCCCCACAGCACCGATGCTGCCGCCACCAAAAACGGTGCTGCCTTTTGCATTGCTTTATTTTGTATTGCTTTATTTTCCATCGTCCCACTACCTCTTTCATACATACCATGTAGAGTTTACTCTTTCCCATCCGGCAAGTCAATAGCACCCGGACGAAAACCCATCTTGCAAACCCTGTAAAAATCTTGTATAGTTGTCCATAGAACAATTTATATAATCAGAAATACAGAAAGGATTAAAGATATGTGGATTGCTTCCAATTGGAAAGATTATGAAGTTTTAGATACATCAAACGGTGAAAAGTTAGAGCGCTGGGGAGACTACATTCTGGTACGCCCCGACCCCCAGGTCATCTGGAACACCCCTCACGACCACAAGGGCTGGAAAAACAAAAACGGTCACTACCACCGCAGCACCAAGGGCGGCGGCGAATGGGAGTTTTTTAACCTTCCCAACGAATGGAGTATCCATTACGCAGGTACTCATTTTACCTGCGCCAATCCACGCAAAGACAATGCGCCCGGCGGCCAGTTGACCTTCCACTTGAAGCCTTTTAGTTTCAAGCACAGCGGTCTGTTCCCCGAGCAGGCCACCAACTGGGACTGGTTCTCCCAAAAGATAAGCGAGGCCAAAGCAAAGGACCCCGACCGTCAAATCAAAGTCCTGAACCTGTTTGCCTACACCGGCGGCGCCACCTTGTCTGCAGCTGCAGCAGGTGCCGCAGTGACTCATGTGGACGCCTCCAAGGGCATGGTAGGCTGGGCCAAGGAAAATGCGCAGGCCTCCGGTCTTGGCGAAGCTCCCATCCGCTGGCTGGTGGATGACTGTGTCAAATTTGTAGAACGCGAAATCCGCCGCGGCAATAAATACGACGGTATCATCATGGACCCGCCCTCCTACGGAAGAGGTCCCAAAGGAGAAATCTGGAAAATCGAAGAAAGCATCTGGCCCTTTATCGAGCTGACCAGCCAGTTGCTTTCCGACAACGCATTGTTTTTCCTGATCAACTCTTATACCACCGGTCTGCAGCCCGCAGTTCTCTCCTACATGATCAACACCTCCATCGTAAAACGCTTCGGCGGCCATGTAGAAGCATCCGAAATTGGTCTGCCCGTCACAGAAAACGGTCTTGTGTTACCCTGTGGCGCATCCGGACGCTGGGAGAATTCATAACTTAACCAGACACATATAACCTGATTACATCAAAAGGGCTTCCGTCAAAAAACGGAAGCCCTTGTTACATTTTCCTTATTGCACCTTTTTATTGCATCATTTCCCAAATCTGATCCACGGTACCCACGCCGTTAAAACGAACCAATACATACCCTTCTTCTGTTTCATGTAGCACACCGAAGTAACCTTCTACCAATTCGCCTTCCAAAGCCGACACCCCTGCCGCGTCACCGCTCACCGGCTGCATCCGGGACGCCACGTACTCTCTGGTGTAATCCGCTTCATAGACCACATCGCCCTCGGCAATCTCCTGCTCCATCCACTCTTCACAATTCTGATAACCGTTTACCTGCACATTGAATCCATCCGTCAGATAATCATAGCTCCAAAACAGCCATGCTGTGGGAACCGGATTCCCGAAGGTTCCTCCATCGGCAATCAGCTGCATAACCGCGCCCTCCTCGGGCCAAACCTCCGGCACATATGCTCCTATCCAAGGCATGCCTTGGGCCTGAATAATATAATCAGCAGATTCCTCCCGATAATGCTGTTTTTTCTCTGTAGCCACCTCCTTCTCCGCCTCTGAAGTCGTTCCATTAAAACCAACCAAATAATCTGACTTGTCAGAAACCGAAGTAGTAGAATTCGAAGTCACTGCACCCTGTTCAACCGCTCCCGGCTCTGAGTGCTCTACACTACCAACCGCGGCCTCATAAGCTTCCTCTTCCCTGTCCATCGCTTCGGGCGCCTCCTCCACAGCACATTCCTGCTTGGCTATTTCATTCACCACTGCGCTGTCTGCAGATGGCCCTTTATCACTAAAGCTGCCCATATGCTGTACGCCAAAGTAGCCGATACCCAATAGCGCCAGGCACAAAACCGCCGCCATAGCCTTACCGTACTTATTCATAAATACCACAATGCTACCGGACTTTCTCACTCCTTTGTCCGCCTCGCAAGCAGCCAGATACTTTTCATCCACTCCGGATAGGGCGCTAAACAACCGCTCTGATGCACTGCGTTTATCATTCAATTGTTCACTCATACAACCACGCCCTCCTTTTCCAAATATTCTTTCAATTTACCGCGAATTCTAAATAAGGTAGTTTTCACTGTATTTAACTTCATGTCATACCTTGCAGCAATCTCACTTACCTCTTCTGCATACCAATACCTGCGAAGGAAAATATTGCGGTCCCGTTCCTTAAGGGTCCCCAGAAAACGGTTGATACACCTTTTAAGCTCCGCTTCCTCCACCGCAGCCTCCGTGGTATGAGCAGAAGGAATACACTCTGCCAATTCATCCAATGTGGCTTCCATCTCTCCGTTCCCTCTCTTCAAAGCATTCTTGCTCTTCCATTTATCAAAGGACAGATTTCGGGTAATGGTCCCCAAAAAGAGCGCAAGACGCTCAGGCCGATTGGGCGGAATGGATTTCCAGGCTCTCAGCCAGGTATCATTTACACATTCCTCCGAATCTTCCCGGGTATGCAAAATATGAAATGCAATACTGTAACAGTAATTACCATAGCTTTTCTGGGTTTCTTCGATGGCGCGCTCATCCCGTTCCCAGTACAGGTCCAGTATTTCTGTATCTTTCATTATTACTCCTTTAGTATTCTCCGTCCTACTATATAAGACGTCTTTTATCCAATAAGGTTCCAAGCCTACCACAAATATTATAGCATAGCTTAATACAAAAAGGGACCCCATTCTGTAAACGGAGTCCCTCTGTTATTGCAATAACGCATTTTAATAATTCTCTGCCTTAAGCTGGAAGTACGCCTGAGGATGTGCACATACAGGACACACCTCGGGAGCCTGCTTGCCCACACAGATATGACCACAGTTTGCACACTGCCAAATCATATCTCCGTCTCTTGAGAACACCAGACCATTTTCTACATTTGCAAGAAGCTTGCGATAGCGCTCCTCATGCTCCTTCTCAACAGCAGCAACACCATCAAACAATCTTGCAATCTCCTCAAAGCCTTCTGCTCTTGCATCCTCTGCAAACTTCGCATACATATCAGTCCACTCGTAATTCTCACCCTCTGCCGCATGCTGCAGGTTCTCCGCGGTAGTGCCGATACCACCGTTTAAAAGCTTATACCACATCTTAGCATGCTCCTTCTCATTAGCAGCAGTTTCCTCAAAAATCGCAGCAATCTGTACATAACCGTCCTTCTTTGCCTTGGATGCAAAATAGGTGTACTTATTGCGCGCCATGGACTCTCCGGCAAAAGCCGCCATAAGATTTGCTTCTGTTTTTGTTCCTTTTAATTCTGCCATAATTTAACCCTCCTTCTTGTTGAAAAGTATTTTCAACACATGAGGCTATTATACCCTAATTTTTCTTTTTTTCCAAGACCACAGCCACACATTTAACAAATCCTTTATGCTTTATTTATCACTGTATAATAGCTGTTGCCAGATTTAAGTAAGCAGCAAA
>JAZQFO010000092.1:0-6379 GCA_045539535.1 Acetatifactor sp. | reverse complement strand
ATTCGTTGCAGGTCATCCTGTTACAAATGTGCGTTTAGCTCAGCTGGATAGAGCGTTTGGCTACGGACCAAAAGGTCGGGAGTTCGAATCTTCTAACGCACATTAACAAAAAAGCATTCCGCGAAAGCGGGATGCTTTTTTGTTAATGTGCGTTTACGCACAAAATCCGCGAAAGCGGGATGCTTTTTTTGTTAATGCGGGTTTACGCACAAAATCCGCGAAAGCGGGATGTTTTTTCCTTTGTAATAAATCATTTCCAACTGCGTCTAAGAGATATAGACGAGAAAGGAGGTTTGACAGTGTCTTCACTAAAGAAAGAAATGGGGGCAATTTACAGTCAGTATTATCATTTGGTATATGCTTTTTGTGCCAAACTTTGCGGCTATGATAAGAATCTTGCTGAAGAGTTGACCCAAAATGCATTTTTCAAGGCCATTGTGGCAGCGGATTCCTTCCGGGGAGACTGCGAGATAAAAACCTGGCTCTGTCAAATTGCAAGGAATGATTATATCAGTTATTTGCGCAAGGAAAAGCGCATATCAAGGACGGAAGCGGCAGATCAGATTTTATGTAACGTAGAGGATCCAACGGAGTCTGCCCAGGTGCAATTAGAGACCAGGGAAAGTGCTGATGAAATTTATCGCATTTTGGAGGAGTTGGAGCCACCATACGGAGAAGTTTTCCGTATGAAAGTTTTGCAGGATCTTAGTTATCGGGAAATTGCTAACACATATCAAAAAACAGAGAATTGGGCACGGGTTATTTATTATCGTGCAAAACAGAAAATAATTACAGCTATACGACAGGAGGATAAATATGAATAATACCAAAATCTTATGCGATATGGTAAATGATTTGCTTCCGCTGTATGTGGACGGAGTTTTGTCAGATGCCAGTAAAGACGCTGTAGTAGCGCATTTAAGCAAGTGTAAAAAGTGCCAGCAGGCAGTGGACGATATGACACAGGATATTGACGGTCTTAAGACAAATATGGATCAGGATATCCATTTATTTAAGCAGGTTCAAAAAAAGTTCCGCAAAAAATATTTTTTACGGATAGCACTTATTCTGCTGGTAGTTTTTATAGTCTGGGTAATTGCCAATATTCATATGATGGTTTATTATGCACAGGTAAATCCCAAGGCTCAGGCAGAGTATATCGATGAATGTCTGGATGTGGTCAAAATCGGAGATGCATATTTTTTACATCAGACGGACTTCTTTGCACAGGGAGAAATCGTTGTGATAAACAGTGAAAATGGTGTATGGAATTTCTATTTGGGTGAAAATGGTATTCACAATTTGGGATTGGGCAGAAGTTGGGTGACTTCCCCGAGATACCAGCAGTTGTTTAATCAGAACATGATGGATGAGCTGACCATAATCAATTACTGTAAGCCGGATGGGACTGTGATAGTCACCTTGTGGAAGGAGGGTGAGGAGATTCCGGAGTTAGTTGTCCAATAATACAAAGATATTTAGAAAAATTTTATAAAACGTTTTCTCTTATATTATTTACTGTTAGACGGTCAGGTGTTAAAATAAAAACGCAATAGGAGAGAACAGAATGAGTAAAAACGAATTTTTAGATAGATTAAGAGCCTCTCTAAGCGGACGAATTGCTCCGGCACAGGTGGAGGACAATATAAACTATTATCAGGACTATATTACTTCTCAGATTCGTGGTGGCAGAAGTGAGGCAGAAGTAATGGCAATGTTGGGGGATCCAAGACTGATTGCCCGTACCATTATAGAGACTTCTCAGCCTGCAGATGCGGCCACGCAGCAGGGGAATGCTTACAGAAACAATGGTTATAGCGGAAGCTATGCTAATTCCCAAAATAGCAGCAATAACCAGGGCAATTATCAGAGCAGTGCCTATCATACGAATCAGAAAAGATTTCGCATGCCGGGCTGGCTTATGGCGATATTGGCCATTTTGGTATTTTGCCTGATTATGAGTGTGGTATTCTCAGTGCTGTCCTTCCTGGCGCCTGTCCTTATCGTGATTGCTGCGGTTCTGTTTCTGGTTAAGCTTTTTAGAGACTGGCTAAACTGACACAGAAATAATTGGATAATTTTTCCTTTTAAATCTAAGGATAATGTAGGCTGGTTTAAGTCATACTACTCCTGTAACAAATAACAAATGGATTTTATCCATTAACAGGAGGGAATATTTATGTCCAACAATAATCAGAACAACGAGAACAAGTACAACAACAATTATTCTGATAACAACCAGAACTGCAAAAACAGCCAGAACAACAATCAGAATAACAACCAGAACAAGAATAACCAGAACAACAATCAGAACAAGAACCAGGATAACAACAAGTTCTAATCATATAATTGTTGCAAAGTCAGGGGCGCCCGTAAAGGCGCCCTTTTTTGCTTTACAGAAACTGTTAAAAAAGGTATACTTATTAGGAATATGCCCATATGAAATGATTTATGGGCAACAAAAAGAGGATGAATAATGCGTAAATTTGAATTGATTGCTCCCTGCCATTTTGGCATGGAGGCAGTTTTGAAAAGGGAGATCATTGATTTAGGATATGATGTTACAGAGGTTTCGGATGGCAGAGTAACTTTTTTCGGAGATGAGGAGGCTTTGTGTCGTGCCAATGTTTTTCTGCGTACAGCAGAGCGTATTTTAATCAAAATAGGCAGCTTTCATGCAGAGAGCTTTGAGGAGCTTTTTCAGGGGACCAAGGCACTTTGCTGGGAAGATTACATACCGGTGAACGGCAAGTTCTGGGTGGCTAAGGCGGCCAGTGTAAAGTCTAAGGTGTTCAGTCCTTCGGATATTCAATCCGTTATGAAAAAGGCAATGGTGGAGCGTCTGAAGGGAATTTACAATGTGAGCTGGTTTGCGGAGGATGGAGCGTCCTTTCCCGTGCGTGTATTTCTTATGAAAGACGAAGTGACGGTGGGCCTGGATACTACGGGTGAGTCCCTGCATAAGAGAGGATATCGTAAGCTTACTGCCAAGGCGCCTATCGCCGAGAATCTGGCAGCAGCACTGATTATGCTTACGCCCTGGAACGGCAGCCGTATTCTGGTGGATCCTTTCTGCGGTAGTGGTACTTTCCCTATTGAGGCGGCCATGATGGCAGCCAATATGGCACCCGGTATGAACCGTAGCTTTACGGCAGAGAACTGGCCTCATATCGTGGGCAAAAAGCTTTGGTATGAAACGCTGGATGAGGCGAGAGAATTGGTGGATTTAAGCGTTGAGACGGACATCCAAGGCTATGATATTGATGAAAATATGGTAGATATTGCCAGACAAAACGCCAAGCTGGCAGGTGTGGAGAAGCTGATTCATTTCCAGAGAAGAGGCGTGGAGCAGCTGAGCCACCCCAAGAAATATGGTTTTATCATTACAAACCCGCCTTATGGTGAGCGGCTACAGGACAAGAATGAGATGCCGGCACTGTATCATACCATTGGTGAGAGGTATCAGGCACTGGATTCCTGGAGTATGTATCTTATTACTGCCTATGAGCAGGCAGAGCGTGACATTGGACGCAAGGCAGATAAAAACCGTAAAATATATAATGGCATGATGAAAACCTATTACTATCAGTTCCAAGGGCCCAAGCCGCCCCGTAGAAAGGATTAAGCATGGCAGACGTAGAAAAGTTTAACTGGCGCCTGACGGCTGTCTGGTGGCTGATTCTATTTGTGGGAGCCATGTGTCTGATGTTGACAACTGCTGTTAACAAGACCATTGTGATAGCGGACAGCACAGAAAACGGCGTGAACGGGTCACAGGCGCTGGAGGTAGTTAAGACACTGTGTCTGGAGGAAACAGAGGAAGAAACAGGTACTTTTTGGATTCCGCTAAAATCCGGTACCAAGGCCGGTAACGTGGTGGTGGAAAATTCCTACTTAGACAGAGAATTGCGGATATTTATAGGCGGAGCTGATGCAGGATTTTACGAAGAAAATGCAGTGCGTGGAAATGTGGATTTTCTGAAAAGCGCTGTGAGTAAAACCCAGAAAAGCGGTGTGCTATTGTGTTTTCAGACCAATCAGGTCTATGAATTTCAGACCAGTATGGATCAGGATGTACTTAAAGTTGTAGCCCGTAATCCCCAAGATTTGTATGACATGGTAGTGGTAGTGGATCCGGCTGCTTCTCCTATGCTTACCGATGCGCAGGGAGCGATTGCGCAGGAAGAACTGACCATGGCAGTAAGCAGATACCTGTCGGAGCAGTGGACGCAGGAGAATATAAAGCTGTATTATACCCGGCTGGGAGACCGACAGGTTACAGATGACCAGCGGGTAAAACTGGCGCAAGATACAGATGCAGATATCTATATTCGGTTGGCAGTTTCCCAAGAGGAAGATCCGATGCAATACGGTATTAGCGGCCGTTATAATCAAGCGTATTTTATCCCTGGTTTCGGCAATGTGGAGCTGGCGGATATTTTGACCAGAAATGTGACGATTGCCACGAATAACAGAGCCGTAGGGCTTGTCAGTACAGAGGAAGAGGATGTGTTGAACAGGTTGCAGATTCCTTCTGCCTGTATTGAAATGGGTTATGTGACCAATGAGCAGGAGTGTGAGCTTCTTGCATCGGACAGTTACAGACAAAAGCTTGCAGGCGGTATTATTGAGGGCATCAAGGAGGTTTATACAAGCTATTATGAAAAGAGCGTACAATAAGATTATTTTTGCTACCGGCAATGCGGGCAAAATGAAAGAAATCCGCATGATTTTGGCCGATATGGGGCTGGAAATTCTGTCTATGAAAGAGGCGGGAATCAGTGCCGATGTGGAGGAAAACGGTGCGACCTATGAGGAAAATGCGCTGATAAAGGCAAGGGCTATTGCTGCGGACGAGAAGGCCTCAGAGGCAGTGGTATTGGCGGATGACTCAGGACTTGAGGTGGATTACTTAAATTGTGAGCCCGGTATCTATTCCGCCAGATATTTAGGCGAGGATACTCCCTACAGTGTAAAGAATGCCAATTTGATTGAGCGGTTGAATGGTGTGGCGGATGAAGAGCGTACGGCACGCTTTGTGTGTGCCATTGCAGCAGTGCTCCCGGATGGAACAGAGCTTACCACAAGAGACTGTATTGAGGGCAGAATCGGCTACGAAGAAAAAGGAAGCAATGGTTTTGGATATGATCCGATTTTTTATGTGCCGGAATTTGACAAAACCACAGCTCAGCTTACAGAGGAAGAGAAAAATCAGGTAAGTCACAGAGGAAAGGCTCTGCGCCTTATGAAAGAGGAGCTTAAGAAGCATGAAGGTACTGATTGTCAGTGATACCCATAGAAAAAATGATACCTATTTGAATTTGTTGGAGCTGCACAAGCCGGACATGGTGTTTCACTGCGGAGATGCGGAAGGGGCAGAATATCTGCTGACAGAAGCAGCAGACTGTCCGGTACATATTGTGCTTGGCAATAACGACTTCTTCTCTGCGTTACCCAGGGAGCTGGAGATTGAGGTTGAAGGGTACAAGATTTGGATTACCCACGGACATAATTATTATGTATCCATGGGCAATGAAACCATCAAAAAAGAAGCAGTGGCAAGAGGCATGGATATCGTCTGCTACGGCCATACCCACAGACCGGTGGTGGATCAGGATGACGATGTGATAGCTATCAATCCGGGTAGTCTGTCTTATCCCAGACAGGAAAACCGCAGACCGTCTTACGTCATCATGGAAATTGACGCAAAAAAACAGGCACACTATACAATAGCGTACCTGTAATCGGGGTGACAGGATTCGAACCTGCGACCCCCTGGTCCCAAACCAGGTGCTCTAGCCAAACTGAGCCACACCCCGCGATTTCAAACATACTAGTGTATTATAAACGAAGTGTGTTTAACCTGTCAAGGGGGATGAAAAAAGCAGAATAGCATTAATTTTCAAAAAAATCAAAAAATTTCTCATAACCTGTTGACAAAACATCAGGAATGCGATACAATATCATTCGTCGTCAACTGACATGTGTCCATAGCTCAGCTGGATAGAGCAACGGCCTTCTAAGCCGTGGGTCGGGGGTTCGAATCCCTTTGGGCACATTAGAGCATTCACTGAATGTTCGAACATGTTTGCATGATGAAAGCGTGTTACATGTTCCTATGGTGGGTATAGCGCAGTTGGTTAGCGCGCCAGATTGTGGCTCTGGAGGCCATGGGTTCGAATCCCATTATCCACCTTTTTGCTGTGTGGTTTGGTGTAACACTATAGGGCTATCGCCAAGCGGTAAGGCACAGCACTTTGACTGCTGCATTCGCTGGTTCGAATCCAGCTAGCCCTGTTTGTCGAGCAAGTTTCTTGCTCGATTCTTTATATATAAGTCGGATCGTAGCCATGTCGTTCTGTGAGCCAAGGAGTTGTCT
>JAZQFO010000091.1:0-7522 GCA_045539535.1 Acetatifactor sp. | reverse complement strand
ATTGGAAGCTATACGGCAGGTGCCATTTCCTCCATAGCCTATGGGTTAAAATACCCTGCAGTGGACGGCAATGTGCTCAGAGTCCTTGCCCGTATTCGTATGGATGAGCGCCTGATTAGTGATGCCAAGGTAAAGACTGCGGTGGAGCAGGAGCTTTTGGATGCTATGCCTGCTGACAGGCCGGGAGACTTTAATCAGGCCATGATGGAGCTTGGAGCTACCGTGTGCGTGCCCAATGGTGCGCCTCACTGCCAGGTGTGTCCCGTGGCGGATATCTGCAAGGCTCATGAGGCAGGAGAGGAGCTTGCCTATCCCAAGAAGGCGTCAGCCAAGAAGCGCTCCATTGAGGAGAAGACGATTTTGGTGATCCGGGACGGAGACAATACTGTGGTACGTAAGCGGCAGGAAAAAGGATTGCTTGCGGGAATGTATGAATTTCCTTCCATGGAAGGCTTTCAAGTGGCAGAGGAGGTTGTGAAGTATCTGGCAGACAGAGGACTTCGAACCATCCGGATTCAGCCCCTTGAGGATGCCAAGCATATTTTTACCCACAAAGAATGGCATATGAAGGGCTATATGGTGCGAGTGGATGAGTTAGAACCGGCAGACTTTCAAGGCGAGACTGCAGACTGGCTTTACATCCGGCGGGAGGAGACCAAGGACAGATATCCTATCCCGGCAGCATTTGCCGCATATACCAAGATGTTGAATATCAAACTCGGCAAGGAGAATTTCGAGGAGGATTTGTAATGAAATTATTATCTGTTGCAGTTCCCTGTTACAACTCAGAGAACTACATGAGGAAGTGTATTGAGTCCCTTTTGGTGGGCGGAGAGGATGTGGAGATTCTGGTGGTCAATGACGGTTCCACCAAGGACCACACCGCGGAGATTGCAGATGAGTATGCTGCCAAGTATCCCACCATTGTCAAGGCGATCCACAAGGAAAACGGTGGTCACGGTTCAGCGGTAAACGCAGGCATTGCCAATGCTACCGGTTTGTATTTTAAGGTGGTGGACAGTGACGATTGGGTGAAAAAGGAAGCATATCTTCAGATTCTGGATAAGCTGCGTGAGCTTACCGGCGGCGACAAGGTGCTGGATATGTTGATCAGCAACTTCGTCTACGAAAAAGAGGGAGAGAAGCGCAAGAAGGTTATGCATTATAAGCGCATTTTGCCTCAGGATGAGATGTTTACCTGGGCGGACTGCCATCATTTTACCAAGGGGCATTATATCCTGATGCATTCGGTTATTTTTAGAACCAAGCTTTTGAAGGACTGTGGTCTGCAGCTTCCTGAGCATACCTTTTATGTGGATAATCTCTATGTGTTTGAGCCCTTGCCTCATGTGAAAAACATGTATTACATGAATGTGAATTTCTATCGTTATTACATCGGCCGTGAGGATCAGTCTGTTAACGAGCAGATTATGATTAGTCGTATAGATCAGCAGCTTTTGGTAAATTATCGGATGATTGATTATCTGGTGGAACATAAGCATGAAATTATAAAAAATAAGCGGATGTTCCAGTACATGCGCAACTACTTGGAAATTATTTTGACGGTATCTTCAGTGCTTCTGATTCGTTCCGGCACCGAAGAACATTTGGACAAGAAAAAAGCCCTTTGGCAATATCTGAAAGATAAAGACAAAAGGCTGTATGTCTATATGAGACATGGCATCATGGGCGGCGCCATGAACCTTCCCGGCAGAGGCGGACGAAAGATTTCCGTGGATGCATATCATCTCTGCCAGAAAATCTACAAATTCAATTAGCGGATATCCGCTGTCAGCTTGCGATTTCGGGCTTTGCCTTTCTGCGCTGCAATGCAGTGCGGAGGGCAAGTACCGAATCTACGCGATACACCAATACATACATGATAGCTGCCATTACAAAGGCGGTAAGCATATCGAATACAGAGTGCTGTTTAATAAGTACAGTAGCCAGAATGATTGACACGGCCAGTACAAAAGAGCCGGCCTTGACTGCCTTTTTATCGGAAAGCACCTTGCTGTGCATAATGGCCAGATGTGCACCGATGGAATTGTACACATGGATGCTGGGCCATAGATTGGTGGGAGTATCAGTTGCCCAAAGCCCCTGTATCATCTGCGTGAAAATATTGTCTCTGGGCATCTCGGTCAGTCGAAGCTGATGACCGTTGGGCCAGAGGGTGGATACAATCAAAAAAACAGTCATTCCCGTACACAGGAATGCACAGGTTTTGTAGAATTCATGTTTATCAGTAAAAAAAAGAAGCAGTACAGCAATCACTACATAGGCAAACCACATAAAGTAGGGGACTACAAATATTTCGCAGAAAGGGATGTAATCGTCAATGCCCATGTGAATTACCTGAAAATCAGTAGTTACGGTTTTCTCTAAATAAGAGAACCAAAGCATGTAGCAAACGCCGTAAATGAGTAGTGGTACACCGTGGCGGTACTTAGCCCATAGCTCCTTGCATTTTTTCATAATTTCTCCTCCATATCGCTCCAAACCTCGAATAATATACAGTATAAGCAAATTCTGCAAAAAAGCAAGCAAATTTTAGTAAAATTGGGACTTCCTATTTTGGACAGATTGTATTATAATGAATATCAGATAATTTTTATCGGACTATCAAAGACACATCCAATTACTATCTGTTAATAGAATCCCTAAGAGAAAATGTTAATAAGAAAAAGATAAATACAGGCAGAGTCTGTATTGGGAGGTATATATGAGAGAAAAATATGAATCACTTGCGTTAATGCAACTGAAAGAATTGGCAAAGGTTCGCGGTTTAAAAGGAACCTCTACCATGAAAAAGTCCGAGCTTGTGGAAGCGATGCTTGCAGAAGACGAGAGAGAGAAGCAGGCGAAGGCAGCGGCAGCACCGGTGGAGAGTACACCTGTAGCATCTGTAGCAGCTTCTGAGGATGCGTCCAGAACGCCCAGAGTGCAGTCAGATGACATGCAGATGTCCAAGGAGCTGGACAGTGGCTTGGAGGCAAGCGGTATTTTGGAAGTAATGCCTGACGGCTACGGATTTATCCGTTGTGAGAATTATCTGCCCGGTGAGAATGATGTCTATGTGGCACCCAGCCAGATCCGTCGTTTCGGTTTGAAGACCGGTGATATTCTCTGCGGCAACAAGCGTGTGAAGACCCAGCAGGAGAAGTTCAGTGCACTTTTGTTTGTAAAGTCCATTAACGGCTACACTCCTGAGGAGAGTGCAAAGCGTAACAATTTCGAAGATATGACACCCATATTCCCCAACGAGCGCATCAAGTTAGAGACACCGGGATGTGGTGTTTCTATGAGAGTGATGGATTTGGTGAGCCCCGTTGGTAAGGGACAGAGAGGTATGATTGTATCCCCTCCTAAGGCCGGTAAGACCACCTTGCTTAAGGAAGTGGCTAAGTCCATTCTGCGTACCAGTCCCCACATGCATATGTTGATTCTCTTGATTGATGAGCGTCCTGAGGAAGTTACTGATATTAAGGAAGCAATTGTGGGCGAGAATGTGGAGGTTATTTACTCTACCTTTGACGAGCTTCCGGAGCATCATAAGCGTGTGTCTGAGATGGTAATTGAGCGTGCAAAGCGTCTGGTAGAGCATAAAAAGGACGTAGTGATTCTCCTTGACAGTATCACCCGTTTGACCAGAGCCTACAACCAGGTGGTTCCCCCCAGTGGACGTACTCTGTCCGGTGGTCTTGATCCTTCTGCGCTTCACATGCCCAAGAGATTCTTTGGTGCAGCCCGTAATATGCGTGAGGGCGGCAGCCTGACCATTCTGGCCACTGCGCTTGTGGAGACCGGAAGTAAGATGGATGATGTGGTTTACGAGGAGTTTAAGGGTACCGGTAACATGGAAATGGTTCTGGACCGTAAGCTCTCCGAGAAGCGTATTTTCCCTGCCATTGATTTGGCCAAGTCCAGTACCCGAAGAGAGGATCTGCTCTTAAACAGCGAGGAGCTGGAAGCTATCAATATCATGCGTAAGGCACTGAATGGTTTGAAGCCGGATGAGGCTACGGATCGGATTCTGGATATGTTTGCCCGCACCCGTAACAATCAGGAATTTGTTAACATGGTGAAAAAGAACAAATTTATTTAAATTAATTTAAAATAGGTATTGCATCAACAGTTTCTCTGTGTTACAATAATACCGCTGTTTGTGGTTCCATAAGCAGTGCGGATGAGAACATTGAACTATTACATGAATTTTTATAGAGAGGTGAAAACATGAGAGAAGGAATCCATCCCGAGTACTATCAGGCAACCGTTACCTGTAACTGCGGTAACACTTTCGTGACTGGTTCTACCAGACCCGAGATTCACGTGGAGGTTTGCTCCAAGTGCCATTCATTCTACACCGGCCAGCAGAAGACTGCTAGAGCTGATGGACGTATTGATAAGTTCAACAAGAAATACGGCGTTAAATAAGAATGCAAGCGAAAGGTTGAGGTATTTCTATCTCAACCTTTTTTGTTAAGGAGCGAGTATGGCCAAAAAGAAATGTGCACGCTATTCCGGAATCGGCGGACAGGCGGTTTTGGAAGGCGTTATGATGAAAAATAAAGACCGCTATGCAGTGGCAGTCAGAAAGCCTGACGGCAAGATTGCGGTAGATATAGAGAATCATCAGGGCGCCATGGGAGGCAGTAAGTTCAAGGAGCTTCCCCTGGTAAGAGGTGTATTTAACTTTATTGATTCCATGGTTTTAGGTATGAAGGCCTTGAATTATTCCGCATCTTTTTATGATGAGGAAGAGGCGAAGTCCGATAAACCCAGGAAGGAAAGTGCTGAGAAGCTGACCAATATGTTGGTGACATTATTGTCTGTGGTGTTGGCAGTGGGGCTTTTTATTGTGTTGCCCTATTTCATTTCGTCCTTTTTTGAGAAGTATGTACGGAACGCATCCCTGCTGGCAATCATTGAGGGCTGCATCCGTATTGCAATCTTTTTGCTTTATGTATGGGGCATCAGCTTTATGCAGGATATTAAGCGTTTGTACTGTTATCACGGCGCGGAGCATAAATGTATCAACTGTATCGAGAAGGGACGGCCTCTTACGGTACACAATGTAATGCGTAGTTCCAGACTGCACAGACGTTGCGGTACCAGTTTTATTTTCTTTGTTTTAATCGTAAGTATTATTTTGTTTTTCTTTATCCGTGTAGATAACATGCTGCTGAAGGTGTGTCTTCGTATCCTGCTCATGCCGGTTGTAGCGGGAATTTCCTACGAGTTAATCCGTCTGGCCGGCAGACATGACAATCTGTTTACCAAGATTTTGTCTGCACCGGGCATGCTGATTCAGCGTATGACCACCAAAGAGCCTGACAAGCACATGGTAGAGGTGGCGATTGCGGCTGTTGAGGCAGTGTTTGACTGGAAGGCTTATCTGAATGAGGAGTTCGGCTATGAGGTGGATGACAGCTGGTTGCAGGACGGTCCTCAGGATGAGGAGGACGATGACCGTGACGAGGTCGAGGAAGACGAATACTACGACGAAGAGGACGAAGGCTTCCTTGATCAGGTGGAAGATGCGATAGAGGATTTCGTTGAAGAAGCGGAAGAGTTCGTAGAAGATTTGGTGGATTAGCCATGATTTACACAGAAGTTTATGGTCAGGGTGTCAAGGTGCTGGAAGGGGCAGGAGTTCCCGAGGCGGCACTGGATGCCAGACTTTTACTGGAATATGTTTGCGGTACCAATCGCAATACTTTGTTGGTTCACGGTGACAGAGAGGTTTCCTCTGAGGAAGCCGGACGTTATGAAGAATTGCTTGCAGTGCGGGCAAAGCGTATCCCTTTGCAGCAGATACTGGGTGTTCAGGAGTTTATGGGCCTGGAATTTGAGGTAAATGAGCATGTGTTGATTCCTCGCCAGGACACAGAGATTCTGGTGGAAGAGGTGCTGAAGCATCTGCATGATGGTATGCGCATTTTGGACATGTGTACAGGAAGCGGTTGCATCCTGATTAGTTTATTGCACTATAGCAACGATTGCAGCGGTGTAGGAGTGGATATTTCTGCGGAGGCACTGGCGGTTGCCGGGAGCAATGCAAGGAAGCTTTTGCCGGAAGGCAAGACTGTAGAATTGCTTCACAGCGATTTGTTTGAAAATGTGTCCGGTCAGTTTGAAGTGATAGTATCTAATCCGCCCTATATCAGGCCGGATGTGATAGCTGGCCTGATGCCTGAGGTAAAGGATTACGAACCGATGCTTGCCCTGGATGGTGGTACAGATGGACTGGATTTCTATCGTAGGATTGTAAGTGACGGCAAGAATTATCTGCCCGGAGGCGGAATGTTGTTTTTTGAAATCGGTTATGATCAAGGTGAGGATGTGAAATCTCTGATGGAACAGGCCGGATTTGCAGAGGTAACCATAGTGCAGGACTATGCGGGGCTTGACCGTGTGGTGTACGGCACTAAAATATAGATTAGAGAGGTTTAGTATGTTTGACAAGCTGGAAGATTTGTTAATTCGTTTTGAAGAAATTATGGGTGAGCTGAATGAGCCCAATGTAACAAGCAATCAGGACCGCTTCAGAAAGCTGATGAAGGAGCAGAGTGATTTGACTCCCATTGTTGAAGCATATAAAGAATACAAGGGTTGTAAGCAGGACATCGAGGACTCTTTGGCAATGCTGGAAGAGGAGAGCGATGAGGAAATGCGCGACATGATTAAGGAGACTTTAAATGAGAGCCGTAATCGTGTGGAAGAGCTGGAAGGCGAGCTTAAGATTCTGCTGCTTCCCAAGGACCCTAATGATGATAAGAACGTAATCGTGGAGATTCGTGCAGGTGCAGGCGGCGACGAGGCAGCTTTATTTGCTGCTGAGATTTATCGTATGTATGTGCACTATGCGGAGGGCAGACGCTGGAAGGTTGAGACCATGAACGTGGACGATATCGGTATCGGCGGTATGAAGGAAGTGCAGTTCATGATTACCGGTCAGGGCGCGTACTCCGTAATGAAGTATGAGAGTGGTGTACACCGTGTACAGCGTGTTCCCGAAACCGAGAGTGGCGGACGTATTCATACTTCCACCATCAGTGTGGCTGTAATGCCTGAGGTTGATGAAGATATCGATATCAAGATTGAGGAAAAAGATATCCGTATTGATGTAATGCGTGCGTCCGGTAACGGTGGACAGTGCGTAAATACCACAGACTCTGCAGTACGACTGACCCATTACCCCACCGGTATTGTGGTGTACAGCCAGACTGAGAAGTCCCAGCTGCAGAACAAAGCAAAGGCTTTTGCTTTGCTGAAAGCAAAACTCTATGACATCGAGCAGCAGCAGCGTCACGACGCTGAGGCAGAGCTTCGTCGTAGCCAGATCGGTACAGGTGACCGTTCTGAGAAAATCCGTACCTACAACTTCCCTCAGGGCCGTGTAACCGACCATCGTATCGGCCTGACCCTGTACAAGCTTGACAAGATTATGAACGGAGATATCCAGGAAATTCTGGATTCCTGTATCGCAGCCGACCAGGCAGCAAAACTCGCAAAGATG
>JAZQFO010000090.1:0-3868 GCA_045539535.1 Acetatifactor sp. | reverse complement strand
AAATATGGCTTCCGTATGCTTCCCAGCAAATTTACGCTGGATTCCTATATAGATGCTATAAAATCCCCCAATATGCTGACGGGTTTGCGAAACTCTCTGCTGCGCGTGCTGATTGCAGTGCCTTTGACAGTCATTATTAACTCAATGGCTGCTTATGCAACAAGCAAGCGGGATATGGTGGGCGGTAAGTTTCTGCGGGTATTCTTTATGATGACCATGTATCTGAATGCTGGTATGATTCCGACCTTCATTACCATGAAAAATTATGGCTTAACGGGAACCTTTTGGATTTATTTAGTTGCCGTCTGTACGCCCTTCTTTATGATCTTGATTCGTAATTATTTTGACGGTGTTCCCCAGTCTCTGGAGGATGCTGCACTGTTGGATGGTGCAGGCTATTGGTCCTACTTCGTGCGTATTTTGATTCCTGTGTCTAAGCCTATTTTGGCAACAGTCGTGCTGTTTACATTTGTAAACCATTGGAATATGTATGCGGATACGCTGATCTATAACCTGACAAAGCAGGATCTCTACACCCTGCAGTATGTGCTGTATTTGGCCCTGTCTTCGGCAAAATCCTCCAGTTATATGGACGGCGGCTCCTTTAAGGATTTTTCGTCTGTCAGTACCACGACACTGCAGTCTGCACTGACAATGATTACACTGGTACCTTTGGTAGTGATCTACCCGTTCCTGCAAAAGTTTATCGTCTCCGGTGTAACACTGGGTGCCGTGAAAGAATAAGCAATGAAAGCATCCGGATGATTGTGGTTGTCAGTACTATGATCGTCCGGATGGCATGTCTTCCGTGCCTGTTATGCGCAAAGGATAACTTCCGTTTATTCAAGAGTGTGCCTGCCAGGATTGCTTGTATACTCTTGGATGAGAATCCTCTATTTTGGAACAGAGCAGTTGTTTCTGCAATCTAATAGTTTGTTTGAAATCTGAAGGAGCATTGGCTTAATGAAAGTTGGAATACTTGGCGCGGGATTTATGGGAGGTATGCATTTAGCATGCTATCAGGTACTTGAAGATCTGGGGGTAAAAGTTACTGCTATTGCAGACACCAACTGGGAAGGGGCAAAGAGATTAGCTGATCAGATTGGTGCACAAATCTATACCTCAGGAATGGATTTAATGGATCATGCGGATGTAGATGCAGTAGATATTTGTCTGCCTGTTCATATGCATACAGAACATATGATTTATGCTATGGAAAAAGGACTCAATGTATTTTGCGAAAAGCCCGCTGCAATCCATGATGATGAGTTGGATTTGCTTCTTGAAACACAATCTCGTACCGGGGCTCAATGCATGATTGGCCATGTTGTTAGATTCTTACCCGCATATGCCTGGATTAAAGCAATCATTGAAGAGAATCGTTACGGCAGATTGCTTTCAGGCACTTTCCACCGGGTGTCGCCACATCCTGGTTGGTCAAGAGATAACTGGCTGCATAACCCAAACTTCTCAGGAGGAGTGGCATATGATATGCATATGCATGATGTGGATTTTGTTCGTTATTTGCTGGGAAATCCTGACCGAATCCAGTCGTCTGCGTATCGGGATAAGCATGGTTTAATCCAACAGATTATGGTGTTATATACCTATGGGGATGATGTTTCCGTTTGCATTGAAGCTGGATGGGATTATCCCTCTGCCTTTCCATTTGATGCCGGTTTTCGTCTGAAGCTTGAGCATGCAGCCGTTATTTTGAAGGATAATATTCTCACGGTATTTCCCAATGATGGAGAACCTTTCCACCCGGTGCTTGATGCATTTAATGGAGAAAATTTAGGTGTTCAGGGCAATATCTCTGATGTGAATGGCTATTACCATGAGATTAAGTATTTTGTAGAAGGTCTGCAAGGAAAGAATGACTTGTCCATGTCAACTCTGTCTGAGGCAGTAAAGACGATTAAACTGATTCATAAAAATGTTTCTGCTGCTGGCGGTCTGATTGTGCCAAAAGAATAAAGGCGGCAGGTCAACCGTATTTGTCAAAGTAATCCTTGTGTAATTATGAGGTGTCATTGCATGAAAACAATTCTGTTTCAAGGTGATTCCATTACCGATGCGGGAAGAGATAGAGAAAGACAAGTGAATCTTGGACTGGGATATCCCAATTTTGTAGGTGGGCATTTGGGGCTGAAATACCCTGGTGCATATACTTTTATCAATAGAGGTATTAGCGGAAACCGTGTTGTAGATTTGTATGCCAGAATAAAGGTAGACCTCATTAATTTGAAGCCTGATTTTCTGAGTGTTTTACTTGGTGTTAACGATGTATGGCATGAGAAGAAATATAATAACGGTATTAGTGCAGATAAATTTAAGAAGGTTTATAAATTGATTCTTGAAGAATCTTTGGAAGCTCTTCCAGAATTGAAAATTATGCTTATTGAACCATTTGTTTTAGGCGGTCCCGCAACAGAGGACTCTATTGCCTGGTTTCGTGAAGAAGTTGGACTGCGAGCTCAAGTAGTTAATGAATTAGCAGAAGAATTCCAGTTACCGTTTATTCAATTACAAGCTGATTTGGACAAACTGTCTAAAGTAGCACCGTCTACTTATTGGTTGGAGGACGGTGTTCACCCTACGGTATATTTTCATCAGTACTTAGCTAATAAGTGGATCGAAGCATTTGACGAGATTTGCGGATAATTCATTCAAAACACATAGATATCTCACATAATATAGGCTGCTTTGATAAGTGCCATGTAAAGTACCTGTTCACACAAGCGCAATCCTCAAAGTGTGCCAGAACGACTTTAAGAGATACGTCAAAAGGAGACTTTTATATGGGCAAGTACATCCAAAAAGGCTTTGAAGACTTTTCAAAAGGCACCATGGGTAACGGCGGACAAAATCTGTATGTTTCAAAAAAAGGTGTACTGCAGCGAATCTTCAACTTTGATACTACCGGTAATGGCTGCTTTGATATTATGATCACAAACAGTCACGACTATAATGAAAAACCTAGGCTGGCAGTTATATCTGATCCTGCATCAGACAACCCTATCCGCAAGGAGGTCCTTACCGACGGTAGCCACGCTGCAGCGGTGGCGGACTTGAATGGGGACGGCTATGACGATGTGATCATTGCCTCAAAAAACAACGGTCACTTGAGCGATCTGGCGGCCTTTGTGTATTACGGTGGTCCGGAAGGACTTACGGAAAACCGGAAAATTGAACTGTCTGCCCCTGGGTGCATCAGCGTAGCTTGCGGCGATTTCAATGGTGATGGCCTGATGGATATTGCTTTTGTTATCGCGGGCGGATATCTGCGCATTTATACGCAAAGTCCCGAAGGCTTCTACCGTGATGCGTTTGTGGATTTGCCCATTGATTTGACCCATATTGTAGCAGCGGATCTGGATAATGATGGTTGTGCGGATCTGTACTGCCGGGAAAATGATGGAGAATGGATGATCTTGTGGGGCAGTCCGGAAGGCTTTCTCCTGGAGAACAGAACCACAGTAGGTCCTCCCACAGATGATTCGATTTTTGATATCCGCCCTTTTGGCGGAGGAAATCTGCGCTATATTGAGCAGGCACGCCCAAAGGTACTAACCATGAACGGCCAGCAACGCCTGCTGTACTGCGACAAATCCTTTGTATCGTTTTATATGGTTGAGGCCGAAAGACGTGTCAATATGGACTTCTTCCTGCCCATTCCCGGTGTGATTTCCGTGGCTGTGGGAGATATCTGCGGAAAGGGAACAAGTGATCTGGCCCTTTTGTGCCGTCCTGCAGGCGGCAAGGAAGAACTATGGGTGCTTTATGAAAAGAACGGTACATATGATGCGGCCAATCCTGTGATTCGCCCCACAGAGAATCCTAGAGATGTGCTGATTGCGGACTTTTC
>JAZQFO010000089.1:0-4963 GCA_045539535.1 Acetatifactor sp. | reverse complement strand
TATCAGGTACCCGGCGGTATGCTTTCCAACATGGTTAGCCAGTTGAAGGAGCAGAACGCAGAGGATAAGTACTATGATGTGCTTAAGGAGATTCCTGAGGTTCGTAAGGATTTGGGTGAGCCTCCTTTGGTTACTCCTTCCTCTCAGATTGTTGGTACTCAGGCAGTATTTAACGTACTCATGGGCGAGCGTTACAAGATGGCTACCAAGGAGACCAAGGCAGTTCTTCGTGGTGAGTATGGTCAGACTGTAAAGCCTATGAATCAGGAAGTTATTGACAAGGTTATTCCCGGTGAGAAGAGAATTACCTGTCGTTATGCTGATATGATCGAGAACGAGCTGGATAAGCTTGAGAGCGAGATGGCAGAGTGGAAGCAGCAGGATGAGGACGTTCTGTCCTATGCACTGTTCCCTCAGGTTGCTACTGACTTCTTTAAGTATCGTCAGGCTCAGCAGGACAAAGTAGATATGACCCAGGCAGACACTGCAAATGGAGCATACCCTGTATAAGCTACAAGCCTAGTAAGGAATAAAATAAAACAGCCTCGCAAGAGCATTTATGCTTTTGCGAGGCTGTTTTATTTTGTTTCTTATTGGGCGCCAGCCCAACATGAGCAAGAAAGCGCAAGCTTTCTGCGAATGCTAGGCTTGTAGCGTAAGGTGGAGGGCGCCAGCGAGGCAAGAGCAAGAAAGCGCAAGCTTTCTGCGAATGCCAGGCTTGACAGCTAACTCTAATTAGCCTATAATCAAAAGTAGAAAAGCTAATTCAAATTAGCTAAAGTGTATTTTGAAGGAGAGGCAGTTGTGGAGACGAAGAGAAGGATTGTTTTGGAGGCTTTGAAGTTGTTTGCCCGCAAGGGATATAGTGATGTGTATGTTGGTGATATTGCCAAGGCGGTGGGAATTAAGGCGCCGTCTTTGTACAAACATTTTAAGAGTAAGCAGGAGATTTTTGAGGCTATTTTGGATGAGTTGAAGGCTGGTTATGAGAAACAGGCGGCTTCTATGGGGATTGATGGCAGTATGCCGGATGCAGATGTGGAAGTTTATGACGGAATTTCACAAGATGCATTGGTGGAGATGGGAAAGAATTTATTTTTATTTTTTTTGCATGATGAGTATATGAAGTTGTTTCGCCAATTGTTAACTATCGAACAGTTTCAAAATACAGAACTGGCGGATTTGTATTCTAAGCAATATTTTGATGATCCGCTGGCATATCAAGCAGGTTTGTTTGCGGGTTTGATAGCCGGAGGGAATTTGCAACAGGTAGATTCCATGGTTTTGGCATTGCAGTTTTATGCACCTATTTACATGTGGCTTGCAGAGTGCGACCGCCATCCTAACAGGGAGGAAGAGGCGCTTAAGATGATTGATGCACATATCAGGCAGTTTAGTAATAGTTATGGGAGGGACACAGTGTGAAAATCGTAATGATTCATGGTCAAAACCATAAGGGAAGTACGTATCATATCGGAAAAATATTATCAGAGCAATTTGAGAACGGAAAGGTGCAGGAGTTCTTTTTGCCTAAGGATTTGCCGCACTTTTGCGTAGGGTGTTATAACTGTATTGAAAGTGAAGAAAAATGTCCTTTCTATGAGGAAAAATATCGGATTATGCGTGAGGTGGAGGAAGCAGATCTTTTGATTTTTACCACGCCTACATATTGTATGCGAGCCAGCGCACCCATGAAATCCTTTATTGATCTTACATTTACCTATTGGATGGTTCATAAACCGCGAGCTTGCATGTTCACTAAAAAGGCGGTAGTTATATCGACGGCAGCCGGAAGTGGGGCCCAATCAGCCACCAAGGATGTGGCAAATGCTTTGTTTTACTGGGGAGTGCCTTATGTCAAAGAGTATGGTGTTGCAGTGCAGGCTATGAGTTGGGAACAGGTTAAAGCTAAGAAAAAAGAGAAAATAGTATCCGATATGGTAAAAATTGCAAAACGCATCTCAAACTCTAAAGTACGCGTAGGAGTGAAGACAAAGTTTATGTTTTCAATGATGCGGATGATGCAGGTTAAAAACATGGGCTCCGGCGAGACAGAGAAAGCGTATTGGAAGGCGCAGGGATGGCTTGATCATGTGAGGCCTTGGAGAAAATAACAGATGCTTTATGCGGGGAAACAAAACATTGATTTTTGGGGTAAAATGGCCTACACTAGATAGGTAAGAATTGTGTGAGGAGAAGATAGGTTGGCAAAACTGCAAAGATTTCTGGTCAATTGCATAGCGATTATCGGTGGTATGTGCTTTGTGTTCCTGACACTTTACTCCTGGCGGTATACCAAGTGCCTGGGAGAGATGGAGATTCTCACTACCAAGGCGGATTCTTTGGTTCTCCATGTGGTAGTGCTTTTGATGATAAGTGTAGGTGCTTTTTGTTTGACAAAGCTTGAAAAGAGAATTTCGGAGAGGATGATTCATGGAATTGCTGTGGGTCTGGCCGTGGCTTTGACTACTGTTATGGCGGTGGCGGCACACAGCTCTATTTATTTTGCCCAAGCAGACCAGTTTTATGTTTATGAAGCTGCCAGACAGATGGCAGAAGACTTCTTTGATGTGGACATGATGTCTTCCTATTTTCGTGTGTATCCACATCAGTTGGGTCTTGTTCGGATGTATGCTGCATTGTTTAGAATCTGCGGCAATGATGGCTATGAGGTGATTCAGACGCTAAATGCCGTATGCGTAGGTATTTGCGTGTATGTGGGCTATAGAATTGTAAAAGAATTGTTTCAGACGAAGGCGGCACAGGTTTGGTATTTGCTTTTTATTTTATTGTTTCTGCCCCTGCCGTTGTATGCGTTTTTTGTTTATGGAGAGAGTATTGGTGTTGCCGGTGCGTTGACGACAATTTGGGCTTTTCTTTGTTATAACCGGGAGAATGCAGATAGCAAGATTAGATTTATATATGTGATACTTGCGGCATTTGCGCTTTCCGTTGCATATATTACTCGTACAGCGTTGATTGTTGTATGGATAGCAATGATGATTGTGCAAGTGCTTCTGTTTCTCACGGATAAAAGGTGGAAGAGACTTTTGGCAACGGTTCTTTTAATTGTTGTTGCTGTGGGGAGTGCCTCTGTGCTGCGAACTTCGGTGGAGCGTGAATATGATGTGCGGCTGGAACAGGGCATGCCTGTTACACTGTGGATTGCCATGGGATTACAGGATCATCCGGAACCGGGCAAAGGACAGGGGGCGTACAACAATTATGCATGGGAGCTCCATCAGGAAAGCGGGCTGGACCAAGTTGCGTCTGACCGGCAGGCGAAGGCTTATATCGGAGAACGTTTGCAGTATTTTGGCAATCATCCGAAAGAAGCGGTTTTCTTTTTCAAGGAAAAGCTTTTGAATCAGTGGATTGAGCCGACCTATAACGTGTTTGAGATGACGGATTCCTTTGAACAGATGCCCGGATGGGTAGCTTTTCTTTATGAAGAGGATTCCGTGGAAAAGATAAGTGGTTGGCTGAATGAATATCAGGCAGTGGCTTATGCAGTTTTGCTTGGCTATTTTGGATGGATTATTATCCAAAAAAGAAGCCCAAGGGAATGTCTGATAGGTCTGATTTTACTGGGAGAGGTTATATTTAGTGTCATTTGGGAAGCCAAGGGAAGATATGTTTATCCGTATATGGTGATTGCCATTCCGCTGATTGCGGGATGCCTGTCCATGTATGGCACTTATTTAGCAGGGAGGGTTTGGAAGATTTTCCAAAAGCGTTCCAATAAAAATATTTAATTTAGTTGCGATTCCTTAGAATTCAGTGTATAATGCTAGTCGATGGAGTTGAACGGAGGATATTAAAATGAGTAAAAAACCTGTAGTTTTGATGATTTTGGACGGATATGGTCTGAATGATAATGCACAAGCAAATGCTGTAGCACAGGGCAATACCCCTGTGATGGATGAGCTTATGAATACCTGTCCCTTTGTAAGAGGTAATGCCAGCGGTATGGCTGTAGGACTTCCTGAGGGTCAGATGGGTAACTCTGAGGTAGGACATCTGAATATGGGTGCAGGACGTATCGTATATCAGGAGCTTACCCGTATTACCAAGGAGATTCAGGATGGTACTTTCTTCGAGAATCCTGCACTTCTTAAGGCGGTGGAGAACTGCAAGAAGAATGGCAGTGCTTTGCACATGATGGGTCTTTTGTCCGATGGCGGTGTACACAGCCACAACACCCATCTTTATGGCTTGCTTGAGCTTGCGAAGAGAAATGGTCTGGAGAAGGTGTATGTACACTGTTTCCTGGACGGTCGTGATACCCCTCCTGCAAGCGGTAAGGAGTTTGCAGAGGCTCTGCAGGCGAAGATGGAAGAGATTGGCGTAGGTCAAATTGCATCCGTAATGGGTCGTTACTACGCAATGGATAGAGATAATAACTGGGATAGAGTGAAGCTTGCCTATGATGCTATGACCAAGGGCGAAGGCCTTACTGCAAAGTGTGGTGTGTGCGGCATTCAGGCTTCCTACGATAAGGACGAGACGGATGAGTTTGTAAAGCCCACCGTATGTGAGGGCGCAGCAAGCGTACAGGATGGCGATTCTGTGATTTTCTTCAACTTCCGTCCTGACAGAGCAAGAGAGATTACCAGAGCATTCTGTGATGATGAGTTTGCAGGCTTTGACAGAGGTGCGAGAAAGGATATTACTTTCGTATGTTTCTCTGATTATGATCCTACTATCCCCAACAAGGATGTGGCTTTCCACAAGGTAGCGGTTACCAATACCTTTGGTGAGTGGCTGCCTGCTAACAATCTGAAGCAGGCCCGTATTGCTGAGACGGAGAAGTATGCACACGTAACCTTCTTCTTTAACGGTGGCGTAGAGGAGCCCAATGCAGGTGAGGACAGAGTGCTGGTGAATTCCCCTAAGGATGTTGCTACCTATGATTTGAAGCCTCAGATGAGTGCTTATGAGGTATGTGACAAGCTGACCGATG
>JAZQFO010000088.1:0-2095 GCA_045539535.1 Acetatifactor sp. | reverse complement strand
ACCAGTTTGTCTTCCTAAGACCGCTTGGCCTCCGACTTAGGAAACCGGTTGTAAGCTTCGTGCCTTGCCCGGAGTGTATCAGCTCATCAACGGCGATGTGTCTGTGTCTGAATTGAAAGAGGTTGAAATCGAAGATTTGTTGGGAAGAGATCCCATTCAGATTAATAACGCAGAAGTGCTTGATTATGTGCATGGTAAGGTGGTGTTAATTACCGGCGGTGGTGGTTCTATCGGAAGCGAGCTGTGCAGACAGATTGCAGCTCATCATCCCAAGCAGCTGGTGATTGTAGATATTTATGAAAATAATGCCTATGAAATTCAGCAGGAGCTGATTCGCAAGCATCCTGATTTGGATTTGGTGGTGTTGATTGCATCGGTTCGTAATACAGAGCGAATCAACCGGATTTTTGCTACCTACCGCCCTAATATTGTATATCATGCAGCGGCGCATAAGCATGTACCTCTCATGGAAACCAGCCCCAATGAGGCTATTAAAAACAACGTGTTTGGTACGTACAAGACAGCAAAGGCTGCGGACAGGTACGGCGTGGAGAAGTTTGTACTGATTTCCACGGACAAGGCAGTAAATCCCACCAATGTAATGGGTGCATCCAAGCGTATGTGCGAGATGGTGATTCAGATGATGAATCAGAAGTCTAAGACCAATTTTGTGGCAGTTCGTTTTGGTAATGTTTTAGGTAGTAACGGCAGTGTAATTCCTTTGTTTAAAAAGCAGATTGCAGAGGGCGGTCCTGTGACGGTGACTCATCCGGATATTATACGATATTTTATGACGATTCCGGAGGCGGTTTCGCTTGTGCTCCAGGCAGGTGTATATGCCAAGGGCGGAGAGATTTTTGTACTTGATATGGGTGAGCCTATGAAGATTGTGGATTTGGCCCAGAATCTGATTAAACTTTCCGGCTACAAAGTGGGTGAGGACATTGAGATTGTGTTTACAGGTCTTCGTCCCGGAGAAAAGATGTATGAAGAGCTTCTTATGGATGAAGAGGGCTTGAAGCAAACTGCCAATCAACGTATTTTTATAGGCAGGCCTATTGAGTTTGACGTGGAAGTGTTTGAGAAGCAGTTGGAAAGATTGGGGGAGGATGCTAAGGCGGAGACCAAGGATATTCGTCCCATGATTAAGGAGATTGTAACCACCTATCAGTATACTAAATAGTAGGAATTCGGAAGGAAGTGGAGATATGTTTGCCAATTATACAGGAGCGGAATTTAAACCTTTTGCATCAAAGATTTGGTTGTCCTCACCTACCATGCATGGTGTGGAGTTGGAATATATCAAGGAAGCCTATGAGACCAATTGGATGTCTACTGTAGGTGCTAATATCAATGAGGTGGAGCGTATTACCTGTGAAAAGGTGGGCTGCAAGCATGCTGTAGCACTTTCGGCGGGAACAGCGGCTGTTCACCTGGCGGTGAAGCTTGCGGGAGTAAAGCCCGGGGACAAGGTGTTTTGTTCCGATATGACTTTTGCAGCTACCGTAAATCCGGTGGTGTACGAAGGTGGAGAACCGATATTTATTGATACAGAGTATGAGACCTGGAATATGGATCCCAAAGCGCTTGAGAAGGCTTTTGAACTGTATCCGCAGGTCAAGGTGGTGGTGATGGCTCATTTGTATGGCGTACCCGGACAGATCGAGGACATTAAGGCTGTCTGTGACAAGCATGGTGCAATCCTGATAGAGGATGCTGCAGAGTCTCTGGGAGCTACTTACAAGGGCGTTCAGACTGGTACATTTGGTATGTATAACTGTATTTCCTTTAATGGCAACAAGATTATCACCGGATCCTCCGGTGGTATGCTTTTGACTGATGATGCTGAGGCAGCCGCCAAGGCGCGCAAATGGTCTACCCAGTCCAGAGAGTCTGCTCCTTGGTATCAGCATGAGGACTTGGGTTATAATTATCGCATGAGCAATGTAATTGCAGGTGTGGTTCGTGGTCAGTATGAATTTTTAGAGGAACATATTGCACAGAAAAAGGCAATTTATGAGCGTTATAAAGAAGGATTTAAAGATTTACCTGTGATCATGAATCCTTATGATGAGCTTAACAGTGTGCCCAATTA
>JAZQFO010000087.1:0-4275 GCA_045539535.1 Acetatifactor sp. | reverse complement strand
TCCAGATCATGGATGAACATCAGGTAAGTGATCTGCTCGATCACATCCAAGGGGTTCACCAAACCGCCTGCGGCAAAAATGTCCCACAAGCCGTCAATTCTATTTTTCAGTTCGCCTGTAATCATATTACTCAATCTCCCTATTCCAAGTGTAAGAAGTGTAGCGGCCACCGCCGATCTTGATGACCTCACCGCTCTTGACCAAGTCATTCAGCGTCCGCTGGATGGTGGTTTGGCTCACATCCGGGCACTGCTGCATAATTTCTGCCTTGGTGATCTTTCCCAGATGTCCCTTGATGATATCCCGGACACGGTTGGGCTTTCTGGTACTCTCTGTCACAATTTTCACACGGTCGGAAAATTCACGATAAGCCGCCAGAATAACACCCAGCTGATAGGTTACGAAAGGAATGTAGTTGTTTTCTTCCTCGTGCCAGTTCGTGGAGCTTTCCTGCAGATCATCGTAATATGCTCCCTTGGTGCGCTCAATCAGCTTTTCAATACTGATGTATTTGCCTACATTATATCCGGCGCGATACAGCAGAAGCAGTGTCAGTAACCGGCTCATTCTGCCATTGCCATCGTTAAAGGGATGGATACAGAGGAAATCCAAAATAAATACCGGAATCATCAGAAGCGGATCATACTGACCATTATTGCATAACTCATTATAGGATTCGCACAGCTTTTCTATTGCCATGGAGGTCTCCCAGGCGGGCACCGGCTGAAAACGGACATGTTTGTTACCTTGGGCATCTTCTTCCTCAATAACATTATCGGAGGTTTTGTAGTTACCTCCAATACTCATACCGCTAAACTTATACAGATCCCGATGGAGCTGCAGGATCATGCCGGGTTTCACCGGAATATAATCGTAGCTCTCATGGATCGTAGCCAGTACATCACGGTAACCGGCAATTTCTTTTTCGCTGCGGTTCCGAGGGGTGGTCTTATCTTTGACCAGTTTCTGCAAACGTTCATCAGAGGTATAAATGCCCTCAATTCTGTTGGATGCTTCGGTACTTTGAATCCGTGCAATTTCAATCAGATGTGTCAGTTCATCTTCCTGCACCTTTGCGTGCTCACCCTTGTGCTCATGGATCTGTGCCAGCAGCTGCACAATTTCAGGTATCAGCAATTTCGTGTATATTTTTTTGTAGTCGTACTCTCTCATAGAAATACCCCACATTATTGGTTTGAATCTATTATATGCTTATTATTGTCATTCGTCAACTCAATTAAGTCATTTTTTATTTTTTGACTAAATTAAAACCCTTAAATAATAAATAGAATAAATGCCTCTGCCAATTATAGACAGAGGCGTCATTTCATTCTATTTTATCTGAAGGATCACAGTCGATTCCAGACTCCTCCCGGATTAGGCGCAACAGATATTTCTGCACAGACTTTTCCGGTGTATTCTTGGCATACTCCACCAGCTGCTCTTTTCCTTCCGGAGACATCCATATATTTACTCTTGCCTTTGTGGCCTGGAATTTTGCCACTGCCTTACGATGTGCGTCTGTTGCCATGCTACCACCTGCTTTGTTCAAAATCGGGGCTACCTATTTGTCCATATTATATATCACGCCGAATAATCAGTCAACTTATATATTTTCTCTAAAAGGAGTATTTTCTTTTTAGTGATTTTTCCCTCTTGCAAAATCAGTCGCCTTATATTATACTTTCATTATATAAGGCGACTGATTTCTTGGAGGTGTTCCAATGCATGTGCTCACGATTCTTATGGACTATATGGGGCTCACCCAGGCAGAACTTGCAAAAAGAGCGGATATCTCCCCTGCCGATCTCAATGAAATGATCAACAAAGAACCTTACGGTATGATCACAAAATACCAACGGCTGGCTCCGTATCTTGGTATAAGTGTGGACAGTATCGTTAACAACGATATTCTTAATATCTCAGAATCTTTTTTCACAAAGCATGCTCACGGCCCCTATCTAAAGCCGCTGCCGAATAAGCAAGCCATTTTTAGCCGTGAAGCGGAAGAAGAAGTACTCCGAATGGAGAGAGAAAGGGTCATGGCTTTCTCCCCTACCCTCTCCAGGCTTGTGCTCCCCTATTACAAAATGCGTGCCTCTTCTCCCGGATATGATATTCTCTCCTATTCAGCTGACGGAAGTCCCCTCTATATTGAGGTGAAGAACTCTTCAAAAACCAACATTGTCGACTTTCGTCTGACTTCTCATGAGTTTGACGTTGCAAACAAAGCAACTGACAATGGCATACCGTATCTGGTTTATATTTTCTCAGGATGGAATTCCAAAGATCAGAAGCTCGACATCAGACGCTTTCGGGAGCTACAGAACGAAAAGAGGTTCACGGCAGGCAACTATATCTGCAATCTCAAAGAACTCCGCACGGAAGTGAATGGTATCACATACTTTCGTATAATGCACAACCTCTCTCAGATTGATCTGGCAGAAATCTTGGCCATTCCGCCAGCCAGCCTCTGCAAATACGAACTTGGAGAAAACGTCTGTCCCGTAACGGTCTATCAGAAGCTTGGCGCATTTTTTCGTGTTTCAATCGATGATCTTCTGAAAAGCTATCCCAATCCTAATTTGACTTAATTGTTTTGATACCTTCAGGAAAGGAGGCGGTATCTTTGGTCTGCAAAAACTGTCACACAACAATTTCCGACAATTCTGTATATTGTCACATCTGCGGAAAGAGACAGGTTCCCCAGCCCCGTCGCCGCCTCCACCGTGGCAAAGCTCAGGGGACGATTACAAAGCTCCCAGGAACCAGGAAAAATCCATATTGGGCCAGGCTTCCTGTTGATAGTAGTTCCGGTGCTTCCTCACGCAAGTCCCTTGGCTGTTATCCTACGTACAGTGACGCTGCTGAGGCTCTTGCAAAAGCGATGTATATTCCCGATGAATCTGGCAGCGTACAGAGACCTATCACTCTGAAAGAAATCTATGATCGTTTTGTTGAAAGCAATTATTATGCCGGTCTCAGCAAAAGCGCCCAAGGGTCTCATAAAACCGCATGGAATCACTTGGCATCGATTTCTAGCATTCCTGTATCCAGTATCACCAAGGATACATTTCAAATTCCCATCGACAAAATGCAGAAAGCCGGTAAGAAGAGGGAAACCCTTGCCAAGGTACGAAATCTTTGCAGTTTGCTCTGCCAGGAAGCCATGGGCATAGGGCTTCTGACAACAAATTATGGACAGCTCGTTCAACTCCCCAAAAATGACAGTGTCGGTGCAGCACCTTTTTCCTCTGCAGAACTCAAGAAAATTTGGGCCAAGGCAGATGTTGGAGACACTACTGCAGCTGCCGTTCTGATTCTTAACTACACGGGCATGCGCCCCGGTGAACTGCTATCGCTGGAAATCTCTACCCATATTCATTTGCATGGTCGACAAAGATATTTCAAGACCGGAAGCAAAACAGAGGCCGGTAAAAATAGAATTATCCCTCTCCCTGAAATACTGTCGAAATACATTGATGTCCTGATTGGTGATCGTTCCTGTGGGCCGCTGGTAGCCGCTACAGGCGGCGGATTTTATCGGTTAGACAATTGGCGACCCCGATGCTTTAACAAGCTTATGGAGGAACTCGCTCTTTCTGGCCATACCCCGTATTCCTGCAGACATACCTATGCCGATATCCAGAAACGCCGAAAAATCGATCCGGAGATCATGATGGAAATCATGGGTCATGAGGATTTCGCCACCACTGTGGAGCATTATCACACAACCACAGAAGAGGACCTAGACCGTATCTTCTCTGCGGTTGATGGTATCACCAGGCCAAAATAAAAATCGCTAAGCCTTGCACACATAATCTGTGCGAGACTTAGCGATTAATTTTGGGCTTATTGCGTGTAACCATTTTTGTAACCATTCCAGCGCAATTATTCGCAATTTGGTACAATTCACAAAATTATATCAGAAAAAATAGCAACAAAAAAGCCCGAAATCTTACAATTTCGGGCACTTTTTGGAGCTGCTAGCCAGATTTGAACTGGCGACCTCATCCTTACCAAGGATGCGCTCTACCGGCTGAGCTATAGCAGCATATTCATTTTACGTCTGTTTCTGTCAGACAGCTTCGCTATTATACAACAGCATTTGGCAATTGTCAATAGACTTTTTAAATATTTTTACTTTTTTTGAAAAAGGCCTGCCGCCACAAAGCGGCAGGCACTTAATCACTTTATAACCGGAATTACACCAGCTCGATGACTGCCATCTCAGCAGCATCGCCGCGGCGGGCGCCGGTACGGGTCACTCTGGTG
>JAZQFO010000086.1:0-9917 GCA_045539535.1 Acetatifactor sp. | reverse complement strand
GCCTTCTATAAGACATATAGGCCGCCACTCACCAAAATCCCTGCAGTTGGATATATATATGTACAGAGCATTTGCTTAAGTATATTTAGAAATGGCTTACACTTTGAGCAAATCGGATACTGTTAGATGAAATTTTGTGTTTGCGGTTTTAGTGCTATGCTGATGCATGGGTCATATTCTTTCGAAAAAGCGTTGCGGAGACCTTTAGAAGCTCTTATATTCTGCACCTGCACACAGCACAAATGAGCCACGGATGGCTCATTTAGGGTCCACCGCGCACGGATGCGCGTTGGACCCGTGTGCGTCACAATTCAATCCACTCCCCGCAGAATATTAGAGCTACTTAAGGTCGTAGGTCCGCTTTTTTGAAAGAATATGACCCATGCATCAGCATAGCTTTAAATCGGCAGACACAAAAGCCCCGGACACATAGTGTCCGGGGCATATTCGTTTTGATTATACCAGCTCAAGAACTACTTCCATTGCTGCGTCACCCTTACGAAGACCAATCTTAACGATTCTGGTGTAACCACCCTTACGATCTGCGTACTTAGGTGCGTACTCATCAAACAACTTAGCAACCAAATCAACTTCCTTGGTGCCTCTCTTCTTACCAGCTGCCTCTTCAGGAACAACGGTAACCTTGTTGAGAACCTTCAGCATCTGACGTCTAGCATGCAGTCTGGAAGGAAGATCCTTCTTAATCTGCTTCTCAACGGTGTCATACTTGGTAACCTTCTTGCCGTCAACAACTTCCTTTACTCTCTTACCCTCAGCGTCCTTTACAGGAACCTTAGCGGTAACGGTAACCATCTCATAGTTGTCCTTTTCCTTGACTGCAAGTGCAATCAGACCCTCAGCGATCTTTCTTACTTCCTTAGCCTTAGCCTCGGTGGTAACGATCTTGCCGTTGTTGATCAGTGCAGTTACCTGGTTTCTCAATAATGCTTTTCTCTGGTCAGAAGTTCTGCCGAGCTTTCTATACTTTGCCATGTCTTTATATCCTTTCTCCATTCATGGAACATCCGGCCACGCCCTTTGGACTTACTTACCGAATGCTTGGGCAGTCATGCTGCCTTTTACTGTACCATTTTGAAGATAACCCGGTGTATACGCTTTGGATTTACCACACCGGGATAATCTTTGTATTAACTAATTCTTAGTTGTCGTCGCTGGGATTGAGCTGTAAGCCCAACTCTTTCAGCTTCGCAAGAACCTCCTCCAAGGACTTACGACCAAGGTTACGAACCTTCATCATATCCTCAGAAGTCTTATTGGTCAACTCCTCAACAGTGTTGATACCAGCTCTCTTCAAGCAGTTGTAGGAACGAACGGAAAGCTCCAGCTCGTCGATGCTCATCTCAAGCACCTTCTCCTTCTCATCATCTTCCTTCTCGATCATAACCTCAGCGGTTCTTGCATTCTCGGAAAGGTCAATGAAGAGACTCAAATGCTCACTAAGTACCTTTGCAGCCAAGCTAACAGCCTCATCGGGAACCAAAGTTCCGTTGGTATATACATCCAAAGTCAGCTTGTCAAAGTCAGTAATCTGACCTACACGGGTATTCTCAACTGTAACATTTACTCTCTCTACAGGAGTGTAGATGGAGTCAATGGGAATCACACCAATAGGTAAATCATCACGTTTGTTCTTATCAGCGCTTACATAACCACGGTTCTTGGTAATGGTCAACTCCATGTAAAGCTTGGTGTCCTTACCACTCAAGGTAGCAATTACCATATCAGGATTGAGAATCTCAATGTCCTGATCACACTGAATATCGGAAGCGTGGACAACGCCCTCGCCCTCAAACTCGATATATGCGGTCTTCGCCTCGTTATTGTCGCTGGAGTCCTTAATAGCAAGACTCTTGATGTTCATGATAATCTCAGTAACATCTTCCTTAACGCCGGGAATAGAACTGAACTCGTGCAACACGCCCTCAATCTTTACCTGACTAACAGCAGCTCCGGGCAAAGAGGACAGCATAATTCTTCTGAGGGAGTTACCAAGGGTGATACCATAGCCTCTCTCCAAGGGCTCAACTACGAATTTGCCGTACTTTTTGTCTTCTGAAATCTCAACAACCTCAATATTGGGTCTCTCAAAATCAAACACTGCAAATACCCTCCTTTTCTATGTGAATCTATGTGGATAGCTCTACTGCTTATTACTTGGAGTACAACTCGACGATAAGCATCTCATCTACGGGAACATCAATCATCTCTCTGGTAGGAAGATTCTTGATGGTACCCTTGAAGTTCTCAAGATCAACATCCATCCACTCGGGAACCAGTCTGCCACCGGTAACCTCTACGATGTCCTTATATCTCTGAAGAGACTTGGACTTCTCTCTAATCTCGATAACATCACCAGCCTTGATAAGGTAAGAAGGAATATTTACCTGCTTGCCATTAACAAGTACATGCTTGTGACCAACAATCTGTCTAGCTTCTCTTCTGGTTCTTGCAAATCCCATTCTGAACACAACGCTGTCCAATCTGGACTCCAGGATAACCATAAGGTTCTCACCGGTCATGCCCTTCATTCTGTCAGCCTTCTTGTAGTAATTTCTGAAAGGCTTCTCCAGAACGCCGTAAATGAACTTTGCTTTCTGCTTCTCACGAAGCTGAAGACCATACTCACTTACTTTCTTGCCTGCTCTTGCATTGGTTCTGTTAGACTTCTTGTCATAACCCAGATACTGGGGCTCAAGACCAAGGGATCTACATCTCTTTAATACGGGTACGCGATTTACTGCCATTTTTTTAATTTCCTTTCTTGTCTGTTTACAACACCGCTTTTGGTGCCTTCATCCAACCTTAGTTAACAATTAAACTCTACGACGCTTGGGAGGGCGGCATCCATTGTGAGGAACAGGGGTTACGTCACGGATACTTACTACCTCAAGACCACAAGCAGAGAGTGCTCTGATTGCTGCCTCACGACCTGAACCGGGACCCTTAACGAATACGTCAACAGTCTTCAGACCATGAACCATTGCTGCCTTTGCAGCAGTCTCAGCTGCCATCTGTGCAGCATAGGGAGTAGATTTCCTTGAACCTCTAAAGCCCAGACCACCAGCACTTGCCCAGCTGAGTGCATTACCCTCAGCATCAGTCAAAGTAACAATTGTATTGTTAAAGGAAGACTGAATATGTGCCTGTCCGCGTTCAACGTTTTTCTTGACACGCTTCTTAGTAACTTTCTTACTTGCTACTGCTTTCTTTGCCATTTTAAACTAACCTACTTTCTTTTTGTTAAATTTACTTCTTCTTGTTTGCAACAGTACGCTTAGGACCCTTACGAGTTCTTGCGTTATTCTTGGTGTTCTGTCCACGAACGGGCAGACCCTTACGATGACGGATACCACGATAGCATCCAATCTCCTGAAGTCTCTTGATGTTCAGAGCGATCTCTCTTCTCAAGTCACCCTCTACAAGAACATTCAAGCTTTCAATTGCCTCAGTGATCTTCTTCACCTCTTCATCGGTAATATCTCTTACTCTGGTATCAGGATTTACACCAGCCTCTGCAAGCAACTTGGTTGCAGTAGGACGGCCAATACCATAAACATAAGTCAAGCCGATTTCAATTCGTTTTTCTCTAGGTAAGTCAACACCTGCGATACGAGCCATTTACGTTTCCTCCATTTTCTAATGCAAATTTACTGCATTTTGCGCGTCCTTCTTCCGGACTGCGCTGCGCACGATAGTTTGGTCTGTTAATTGTGTGCGCGATATTCAGTTACTAATTGATTGGGGCTTTCACCCAATCGGACACACATCCGATCTTTCCGCAATGCAAAGATTCTCTTTTAGCCATTGCTTTACACCGAAAAAACGCTTGCGTTTTTTCCGATGAAGCATAGCTTTTCTTAGGCGGCGTCCTTTGACGCCTTAGAAAATCTCTTCATCGTGGTATCAACAAGTAATCTCCCGTAAGCTCTATCCCACATTGTATATGAAAACCAATTCCCTCCCGCAGAGGTTCTTGGTTCAGCCGCTCATAACAACAGGACAAGAACTCACTGACTTAAATCAAAACTTTACAGTTTGTTTTAAGCGGTGATTATCCCTGTCTCTGTTTGTGCTTCGGATTCTCACAGATTACTCTGATGCGTCCTTTTCTCTTGATGATTTTGCACTTTTCGCAAATCGGTTTTACTGATGATCTAACCTTCACGTTAAACCCTCCTTTCAAAAAAGACCGTTTTACATTATAGCACGGTCTTTTCGCAATTGCAATATCTTTTCTGAGATATTTTTACTGATTTTTACTGATTTTTATTGTTTTTGTTAACTTTATGGCCAAACATGCCGCCGCCATAGCCGCCACACCCAGAATTCTGAAGGTAAAACGTGCATGTAAGGCTGAATGATGCTGCACTACCACAATCCAAGCGAAGGGAATTACAGCGATAATCAAAAACGGAACGATGGTCTGGCAAACCGTTTTCACAGATACCTTGTTGCACAATGCCAGGATAATCATTACTACCACGGCTGCCATCAAAACGCCTGCCATCACAGGATAGATGGAAGAACCGTACTCCTGCAAATTCAGTGAAACCACATAGAATCCGCCGTTCATTCGAGGTCTTCCGCCAATGGCTTCTGTTCTTCCGATTACATTCCACAGCGCATCCTTAATGGTGCCTGTCTGCAACGTAATATCTGCAATCACCCATTTGGATGCCCACATGCCTGCATACCCTACGCCCCAGCAGAAGCTGTAACCTACAATACGCTTTATAGCCGCCCAGACACCTTCCTGTTCCCTAGACATAAAGTACAGACACAAAGGGAAGCCCAGCGTCATAATCGGGTAAGTCAAAAAATCGAAGTAGGATGTTAAAATTCCCACACACAGGAAAAACTCCGGATACCAGCCCTTTTGCTCCAGCCAGTCTCCTTTGCACAGCTGAAAAATCATAGCTGCCATAGTGATAATCAAACACACCGACATGGTCAGCGACACCGTCATAAGCTCAGGCTTCATAAACAAAAGTCCTGCCACCATGGCGGGCACCACACAGGAAAGCTTCTTCTTAACTGCCAACACTGCTACTGTAATCAGTAACACAATATGCAGCGCCAACTCAATCCAAACCAACTGCTCCCAGGTAAATAACAAGAGCAACGGTTTTAAATATAGAAGATATCCGTGCCAATACCGGGAATATTCTCTCAAATGCATCTCGGAAGGATCTTTATCATTTAAAACAGCCTTCAAAGAATCCTCTGCTGCCCAGATTTCCTCCTCCAAGTCATAATGGTAAGCCCACATAGCATGCTCATACACATTTTTGTCTTCTATGCGTTCAAATGCATACTGGACCATAATAGAATCTGTGTAGCTTTCCTTGTTGCGAATCACATGCTCCAAAAAAGCATTGTCCGAAACAGAGTCTGCACTAATTAACACCCTGTCCACTGAAGCCTTTACATTCTCCTTGATTCTTCCGGTGGGAATACAGAATACAAGAACCAAAAGCAGTGTCCCGAGAAGGGCACTGCCGGCTAATAAAATTACAATATTCTTTAATTTGTTCATTATCAGCGCTTTGGCCGTCTTCATAGCTTACTTATCTCTCCAGATAATACGTCCCTTACTCAAATCGTAGGGTGAAAGCTCTAAGGTTACCTTGTCTCCGGGAAGAATACGGATAAAATTCTGGCGCAGCTTACCGCTGATGGTTGCCAGCACTCTGTGTCCGTTCTCAAGCTCCACACGGAACATGGTGTTGGGAAGCTTCTCCACAACAACTCCTTCGATTTCAATTACATCACTCTTAGACATACATTTCCTCCATCTATTTGTTGATATTATTTAGCTTGCCAATATTGTTTGATGGCATATTTAATCTGTTCATTGGTGGCTTTGCCCTTTTCAATGGCCTCTATCAGATCCGGCTCTACCTTTTTAGCAATGGGCTGAATATGTTTGATACGCTTGCGTTTGGGCTTATCAACCGTTTTCAGTCGGCCGTCACACAGTTCCACAAACTCCTGCTCCTTAGCCACAACCACATAAAGCATATCCTTGTCATGCCCTGCTTTTGAAGTTACAAACTGTCCTATCATTATTCCACTCCTGTCTCACTTATTCCATAATTAGTACAGGGTCAGAATCTCAGGCTCGCCATCTGTAATCAGAATGGTATTCTCATAATGTGCAGACAAAGAACCATCCTCACTCACAACTGTCCAGTCATCATCCAGCCATTCCACATCCGCTCTGCCCATGTTAATCATAGGCTCGATTGCAAGCGTCATACCCGCATGCAGCTTGGGTCCTCTTCTTCTCTGTGCAAAATTAGGAACCTGGGGATCCTCATGCAGGCTGGTACCGATGCCATGTCCCACCAAATCTCTTACAATTCCGTAACCATAAGGCTTGATAGATGCGTCAATGGCATTAGAAATCTCAAACAGATGATTTCCTGCTTTTGCCATTTTTATACCGTCAAAAAAGCTCTGCTTGGTTCTCTCGATTAAAAGCTTGGCCTCCTCGCTGATCTCACCCACTGCAAAGGTTCTCGCCATATCGGAATGATACCCTTTGTGAATCAGACCTGCGTCCACACTCACGATATCTCCCTCCTGCAAAATACGGTCCTTTCTGGGGATACCATGTACCACCTCATCATTGACAGACACACACAAGGATGCAGGGAAACCATTATAATTCAGGAAATTGGGCTCACCGCCACAGGCGCGAATTAACTTCTCACCCAAAGCATCCAGCTCCCAGGTAGACATACCGGGTTTAATTGCCTGCTCCAACTGGGCAAAAACATCCGCAAGCATCTTACAGGACTCGCGCATCAGCTGAATTTCCCGCTCAGATTTTATAGATATAGCCATTTTATTTACTCCGTTTCTACTCCATTCACGTCGAACCGATTACGCCTCGAGAATCGCAACGATTGCACTGAATACATCCTGCATATCCACAGTACCGTCCACAGTCTTAAGAACTCCCTTTGCAGAATAGAAGTCGATCAAAGGCTGGGTCTGGTCATGATATACCTTCAGACGATTCAAAACAGTCTCAGGCTTGTCATCGTCACGCAGAATCAACTCTGCCTCACACTTATCACAGATACCCTCTTTCTTGGGGGGCACATGCTCAATATGATAGGTTGCACCGCAGGTCACGCATGCACGTCTGCCGGACATTCTCTTCACGATATTCTCATCAGGAACATCCACATTGATAGCATAGTCGATTGCATCGCCAAGCTCTACAAGCGCCTTGTCAAGAACCTCTGCCTGAGGAATGGTTCTGGGGAAACCATCAAGCACATAGCCCTTCTCACAGTCAGCCTGAGCCACTCTGTCCAAAAGAATCTTTACAGTCAGCTCATCGGGAACCAGAAGACCCTGATCCATGTACTTCTTAGCTTCCATACCAAGCTCGGTACCGTTCTTGATATTTGCACGGAAAATATCTCCGGTAGATACATGGGGAACTCCATACTTCTCTGCAATCATTTTAGCCTGGGTACCTTTGCCGGCACCGGGTGCACCTAACATAATAATCTTCATTCTAAAATCCTCCGCTTTTGTGTCACATCGTCTAAATGCGCATACTTATCTGTATTGTAACTTTTTTCCTGAAAGTTTGCAACCATAATTTATTCTTCAATGGCATAAATCGTTGTCCCGCCAAAGCTGTGCTCATTCATGAGATATACTTTTTGAATGATATCTGTATCCTCATCTATAAAGATAGATATAAATCTGCATTCTCCATCTTCCTTCTGAAGCTCATATATGGCATGATATCCCTCATCCACATTGGGCTCTCCGAAGGCACTTCGAAATGCACTCATACTTTGATTGTCTTTAAGCCATGACTCCACATCTGCCAGCTTAATCTCCCTGTCGTATTCCTCAAAAATACGCCCCCTTCCGCCGACCTTACGAATATGGTAATCTCCTTCCATATCCTCCAACACATTGATGCCGGTCTCTGCGGGGAACTTGGCATTGTCCACCACCAGTACTTCCTCCGTCATGAGAGAAAAGAAAATAATTCCCTCCCCCATTTCGTTTATTTTGTCCAGCTGGCGTACTTGGGCATAACAAACATAGGTCCCTTTGTCCGTATACAAATAAAACCACTCGGAAACATCTCTGGTTGCCGTACCCACCCCCTGCTTCTTACTCTCCCGCTCGGTAGCACCGGATTCCAGTGATTCCACCAAGGTATTCATAGTACTGGTACCTTCGTAATACGCAAGCAATCTTTCGATTTGGGCATCCATGTCTTTGTCTTCTTTTACAGCTCCCGGTGCCATCAGCGCCTTCATACCTTCTACGTCCCGGTTGTCCATACAGAGTATGAACTCCTCCATTTTCTCCATGAAAACCTGCTCATATTCATTAATCCCGGGGTTGCCGGTCTGTGTCTTCTGTTTAGGCACGCAGCCTGTCAACATCAGTAATGCAAGCACCAAAACCATTCCTTTTATATATGTGCTATTCATCACTTTACTCCTATCTTTATTGCGTTATTTTATCAAAGGGCACAAACGCCTTGGGTGGAGAAGTTCGCACTCCAATTACCTTTTCCATCTCAATGATGCTGTACCACCTACCGAATTTATTACCACATTCCTGAAACCTTGCCACGGTTTTGTAACCGATGGCTTCGTGAAAATGCTTGCTGTTATAGGTAAGATATGCATCCTCTTCTACAGGCTCAGCTACCGCTGCATACACACTTACAATATTTTGTTTTGCCAGCAATTCCTCAAGCCTCGTATAGAGTAGCTTCCCAATACCCATTCTATGATAGCGCTTATCCAGATATATAGAGGCCGCAGCGCACCAGTCATAGGCTGCTCTTGTCCGGAATCTGCCGGCATAGATATAACCGGCAATCTCCCCGTCAACCACAGCCACCAAGTAAGGGTAATTCTTAAGCGTCTCCCTTATTCTGTGTGTAAATTCTTCCACAGAGGGCACTTCATACTCAAATGTGATTGCCGTATTCTCCACGTAATATGCATATATGTCTCGCAATTGCTGCGCATCTTCTTCTCGTGCAATTCTAATCGTAATATCCATCTTAACTCCAATAATTAGTTTATTTCTGCTCCGCCCCATTCAACCACAGTAAAGCCGCTGCGTTCAAACTCCTTTAACGCTTGGGCTTCCACTTCCACAGGCTCATCCAGCCCCTTCCAAGCCATAAATACACGCAAAACACTGTCCGGCTGAGGATGAATGTCTAATTGGGCATGATCTGTATAGGCATCTCCCTGGAAGGAAATCAAATTATAAGCATTCCCCTCCATCCTGGGCAGCCAATAAATAATAAACTCATTGGCCTCCCGCTGCGTTAATCCCAATGTAGCAAGCGCTTCCTCCAAAAAGGCTTCCGTTTCATTGCCGGGAACCACAAATCCGGAAGACAGATCGTACTCACCCTCAGGAATGCCTTCCCAAAACAGGCAATAATACTCCCGATTCTCCTTCGGATCATACAAACTTCCATCCGGCTTGGCAATCACTTCCCAACCGTCATTGTATGCAGGATAGGTAGCTGTAATCTCACCGGTATAATCCAACTTTACAGAGACCAGGGTCTCTTCCTCCGGATAAAGATAAATAACTGGCTTGGCATCCGTAGGTTCTTCTTTACATCCACAAAATGCGGACATGCACATTATAGTCAAAATAAGTACAATATGTTTTTTCATTTAAGTCCCTCCAGGTTGTTTTGTATTCTTATGGGTTGTTCTAATTTCATGTTCTATAGTTATCCTCTATTTTACATCTTACAGTCCCATGGCCAGTCGCACTTTCTGCTTCTGCGTATTCACCATAATCCAATTCCGCTAAGTCACTTATTCATCACACCAACACCTTCATCTTCTACCTCTACAACTTTTTTATCACCA
>JAZQFO010000085.1:0-4656 GCA_045539535.1 Acetatifactor sp. | reverse complement strand
CAATACTTCCCTTCACACCTGTTACATCTGTAATCAGTGCGCCACTTTTCAAAAGTCCCTGATTTTGCTCTATCCACTCTACAAAAACATGGGGGTAGAGGGCAAAAATAACCAAATCCGCTTCTCTTATCATTCTTTCATCAAGTTCTGTAGAACCTTCATCTATCATATTCTCACGGATAGCATAATCAATGGAACTTTGCTCTTTCGTAATGGCACTGATGTGAAAGCCGAATCGCTTCAACACCTTGGCATAGCTACCGCCCAAAAGTCCAAGACCCACTATCAATATTTTTTTACTTACATCAACTATCATTTTTACACCCCAGCATTAAAGTTTCTCTGCAATATCCAAAATCAGGTGTTCCGTCTTCTCCCAGCCAAGACAGGGATCTGTAATGGATTTGCCAAAAATATGCTCTCCCGGACCTTGTGCACCATCCTCAATATAACTCTCAATCATCAACCCTTTTACCAATCGCTTGATATCCGTATTTTGATTGCGACTGTGTACCACATCCTTGGCAATTCGTATCTGCTCCAAATATTGCTTTCCGGAATTGTTATGATTGGTATCTACGATGACAGAAGGATTCTTCAGGTTTGCTTTCTCGCAAAGTTCTCCCACTCTCAGCAGGTCCTCATAATGATAATTGGAAACGCTACGACCGGTAAAATCCGTATAACCGCGAAGAATCGCATGTGCATAATCATTACCTTCACTTGTTACTTCCCAGCCACGATATAGGAAAGTGTGGCTGGATTGAGCCGCAACAATGGAATTCATCATGACGTTCAAGTCTCCGCCGGTGGGATTCTTCATACCTGCCGGAATTCCTACACCACTTGCAGTAAGTCTGTGCTGCTGGTTTTCCACAGAACGTGCACCCACTGCCACGTAAGAAAGCAAGTCTGAGAGATAACGATGATTCTCCGGATAGAGCATTTCATCGGCACAGGTAAAGTCATAATCACGCAAGGCAGCCATATGCAGTTCACGAATGGCCACAATACCCTTATACATATCAGGCTTGGCTTCCGGATCCGGCTGATGTAACATGCCTTTATAGCCCTGTCCTGTAGTTCTGGGCTTGTTGGTATAAATTCTGGGGATAATAACAATTTTATCCGATACCTGCTCTTCTATCTTGCGAAGTCTGGAAATATACTCCAGTACAGGCTCTCTATGGTCTGCCGAACAAGGCCCGATGATCAGGATAAATTTATCGGAACTACCATCAAAGACAGCACGTATACTCTCATCGCGTTTCTCCTTCACCTGCATCATGCGTTCTGTCAAGGGAAACTCTTTTTTTACCTCCTGCGGAATGGGAAGCTTTCTATGAAAATCCATTTGCATCATAATCTACCTCTTTATAGTCCGTTTTGTTGCATTGTAGCACTTTAAAGTGGCAAAGTCAAGTGTTTCTTCATCCACTTCAGTTTTTCTCTATAATCATACAATGCTCCAATTGTGCCAAGCACCTGTTCCTTGCCAAGTTGAGCTTCCTCTGCAGTGTCTGCTTCCATCCTCAAAGCCCGTTTTACATTGTATTCCAGCCATCCCAGCATACCCATGTAACTTCCGGCAAACACGGAATCCCAGTCTACCTTCTTCGTTTGCACATATTTTGTATAAGCTTCCAGCAGTGCATCAAAGTGTTCTTTTCGCAGTCCACCATTTCCATCATCTGCCCAGTAATTAACTACTTCCAGAAGCTCTTGATAAGGATTTACATATCCGGCAGCCTCCCAATCAATAATCCATGGGCTGTCTCCGTTCCACATGACATTTTTCGGGTCCAGATCGCGATGGCTGATTACCATTTTTTCTTCAAGTACCTCCCTCGCATTGCAAGCTGCCTGATTCCACGCTTTGATATCAGGAAGTGCTTCCCGATAACGAATCGCCCAATCTTCCGCTTCATACCCCTGTAATTGATTCAGATAGTCATCCCAGGCAAACATCGTTACTCCATCTTCATCCGGTAACACCCCATCTATGATAAGGTTCTTACTGTGAATCTTTCCCAACACTTCACCAATAGCATAGCAATTCTGTGTGGTAATCATGGGCGGATAAGCGGAAGCTCCTTCCACCCAGTCAAATATCATATAGTACTCTCCATCCAGTTTGTGAATCTGTTTTCCATCAATCTTCAAAGCTGCCACTACCGGTATGATTAGTTGAAGCCTAGCAGCTATCTTCTCTGCATTTACAGTGTTTTGTAATGCCGCAGGTCGCCTCATAATTTCAGGATTTAAAACCTTCACTGCATATGTACCTTTATCTGTATCTACACGATACATCTTATGAAGCAAGCCACCGGTCACTTGTGTCGGTTCGGCTAAAACCAAGCCTAAGTTCAAACTCTCCATCAAACTATTTATTTCTACACGTTTCATTTGTTAAAAACCTTTCCAATACCTTCAAACTATTTATCATTATACCAAAAGCACTCCCTGATTTCCACCACGGAGTGCTCTTAATAATTTTTATATACACCTCAAATGCTCCAACAAAACCTGTGGCCCAAAGGGCTTTGCCACAAACCCTAACGTGTCACTCAACTGACAATTGCAATTTCTGTTTATTATTGTACCTACTCCCCCAACAAAATCCGCTTTATCTCCTCATCCATCTGCTTTTCATCCAATCCCTGCTGTATCAGAGGTTGGATCACTTCTCGGCTCTCCCTCATATGGGGAAGCTCTGATGCAAGCTGATTTGTCTTGTCTTTTCTGCCAGCTTTCAAATATAAAAAGCATAAGGTGGCCCGCATGGTTGCTTTCTGCTTCTCGCTATCTGATAAAGGCAGGCCACGCTCTATGAGTTCTATGGCTTCTTCCGTCTCGCCTTTTAGTGCCAGTACACCTGCTAATCCCAGAAGTATTCCCGGCTTATTGGGATATAGTCGCAGTGCATCCCGGTAGGTTTTTTCTGCTGTTTCATAATCACCGCTTCTTTGGCATGCAGAAGCCTTTGCGTGGATATTGTGCATGGTTTCTTCCCCACGAATTGCATCCATACCTATTAACAAATCAATACTGGTCTCGAAAATATTTGCCAGTGCAGGAAGAAAGGTAATGTCCGGATAGGACTCTCCGCGCTCCCATTTCGATACACTCTGCGGTGTAATTCCCAAATACGCTGCCACATCCTCCTGGGTCAGAGCCTTCATGATTCTATATTTTTTCAGATTTTCCGTTAAGTGTAACATAATAGCCTCCTTCTTACGGATTAGATTCTAAGTTAATCATACCACGAAACCAAATGCATTCAATGACGCAGTAGTTGTGCTATATGCAACTACAGGCTTTCTCCCAACTGCCTCTCATGCTTCTTAAAGAAATCTACTCTCGGCTCCAGGAATTTCAGTTCATGCCTCTCCACATCTTCTACATATACAGAAATAGGCTCCAGAATTCGATTCCAATCCCATAATTCCTCCCCCAAGTTCAAATACTCACGAAACATTTCGCAACCTTCCGGGGCAATGGGATGTACCAGAATCCCTATAATCTTGCAAGCATACAAACAGTCAATAATCAGCTGTTTTCTGAGTTCTACATCACCGGTAGTATCTGCCACCTTTACATGATTCACCCAATGCTTGTTGACCAGTCGTATAAAATCATCCAGCACATAGGAAATCCGATGAAAGTCGTGGTTATACATATGGCGTTCGTACTCAAGAACTGCCTTTTCTGCCATGCCTTTGATTTCTTCACAGGCTTCTCCCTTTGGTATCTTGCCGCCGCAATTGTTCTGAATGGCATAGAAGCAGGTACGAATCAATCGGTTAAACACATTGGTAATCAGATTGCCGTCCTTAAGGACCATATCCACACCCACACGTTCTTCCTCCTTCATAAAGACCTGCGGCTTAAATCCTACACTCTTTGAAGAGAGGCCCAAGCTCATGAAATGCATTCGTAGCTGATCCTTGGTATAGAAGTCCAGCAATTCGTCCGCTGTGGGAGGCTTTATGTCAGAACTGCTGCTGGCCTTGGTATCCATATACAACAAATGACGATTGGCAATAATATGGGACAAATGCACCTTCTCCATATCCGGCACTTCACATTTAGGAACCTGCAATCCCGTAAATAAACCGGTCTGTGCAATTCCGTAGAAATAGATATTATCTTCACCGATAAATTGATAAACCTTTGCCTCCTCATCATACCACCACTTGTTTAAATCTTCCTCCTTACCCTTCGCCTTCAGATAAGCTAAGGTAAATGTAATAGGTGCCCACAAGGATTCCGGCCATACCCAGAAGGTCAGGTCTTTTAAGCCTTCACACTCCGGAAAAGGTACTCCCCACTCTATATTTCCGGACAATCGGAAAGGAACCAGGGTCTTTCCGGAGGTATAATGAATGTCCTCCCCATCCAGAACCTTCTTTGCCTCGTCCCTGTCATCCAGATTTTCAAATTCAAACAATACAAATGGCTTCTTCTCCTCGTCCGTTAATTTATGGGGCGGTAACATGGCCGCCAGCTCTGCCACATCATCAATATATTTTCTGGGTACATAAACACAGGGCTTCTTCAAAAATTCTTCCATGGTTTCCAGCTGATACTTGCGGGTATTGGTATTTTTCCGCAAGAAGTCATTGTACTCCTTCACCATATCCATACAATGCTCCA
>JAZQFO010000084.1:0-14134 GCA_045539535.1 Acetatifactor sp. | reverse complement strand
GGTTTCCGTAACCGTAGATACGGAAGCACGTACCGCACAGGTCATTGTTCCGGATTACCAGCTTTCCCTTGCTATCGGCAGAGAGGGTCAGAATGCAAGACTTGCGGCAAGATTGACCGGCTACAAGATTGATATTAAGTCTGAGACCCAGGCGAAGGATGCTCCCGGCTTCCGTTACGAGGACTATATGTACGATGAGGAAGAGTATGATGAGGAGTACGAGGGAGAATATGCAGAGGACGACTACGAGACCGGTGAGGAGGCGTAATTGTTTTCATGGCTAAGAAAATCCCTTTAAGACAGTGTGTGGGCTGTGGTGAGATGTGCAGCAAGAAAGAGATGTTGCGTGTGCTCAAATCAGCCGAGGATGATACATTTTGTCTGGATATTACAGGCAAGAAGAATGGTAGAGGCGCATATGTTTGTAAGAATAGGGAATGTCTGGTGAAGGCCCGCAAGACAAAGGGGCTGGAGCGCTCATTTAAGATGAGTATTCCCGCTGAAGTGTATGACGCTTTAGAAAAGGAGTTTGATGAGCTTGAAGCAGAATAAGGTTTTGTCGTTACTTGGACTTGCAATGAGAGGACGTAATTTGGTGAGCGGAGAATTCCAGACGCTGGAAGCAGTGAAGAACGGATCCGCCATGCTGGTAATCATTGCAGAGGATGCGTCGGCGAATACCAAGAAGTTGTTTACCAATAAGTGCACATTTTATGAGGTCCCGGTATACGAATTCGGGACAAAGGATGAATTGGGTCGCGCTATCGGAAAGGATATGCGTTCATCTCTGGGTGTAAGTGACGCAGGACTGGCAGAGGCAATCATCAAACAGTTGGAAATATAGTTTGTCAGCGGTTATCCGATGACAGGAAATGGAGGAAAGCATGGCGAAAATCAAAGTACATGAACTCGCAAAAGAAGTAGATAAGCAGAGTAAAGAAATATTGAGCTTCCTAAATGAAAAGGGCATTGAAGCGAAGGCTGCTCAGAGCTCCGTTGAGGAAGATGTTGCAGATATGGTAAGAAAGGCATTTGGCAAGGCACAGGCACCTAAGGAAACCGCTGCGCCCAAAGCAGAGGCCCCCAAAGCTGAAGCACCTAAGGCAGAGGCTCCTAAGGCTGAAGCATCAAAGGAGGAGGCTCCCAAGAAGAAAAAGAATATTATTTTTGTGAGCAATCCCCAGAACTCCAAGATGCCCGGAGGACGCCCCAATAATGGCAATAATCAGCGTCCTGCAGGTAATCAGGGAAGAAATCAGGGTGGCTATAATAACAATAACAACAGAGCACAGGCGCCCGTGCGTCCTATTAAGCCTCTGACACCCCCTTCTCCTACACCTTCCGTGCAGATGGTAAACAGCAAGCCCCAGCCTGCAAAGCGTCAGGAGGAAGAGACAGTTAAGGTGCAGACTCCTGTACAGGAGCCCGCTAAGACTCAGGCTCCCGCTAATAATGAGAGACCTGCAAATAGCAGACCTGTAAACGACAGACCTCAGAATGCAGGCAATAGAAATAATGACAGAAATAACGATCGCAACAATGACAGAAATCGTGGTGACAGACCTGCACGTTCCGAGAATGGATATGGCAATCGTCCCCAGAATGGTCAAAACAGAGATCGTATCAACAACAATTCCGGTGACAGAAACGGCGGCTTTAACAGACCCGGTCAAGGACGTCCCGGTGAGGGCGGTCAGGGCGAACGCAGAGGTCAGGGCGGCAACGCAGGTCCCGGACGCGGCTTTGGCGGCGGACGTGATAATGGCGGACGCGACAACAGAGGCGGTGCAGGAAGAGGCTTCGTAAGTGAGGCACCTGCTAAGGATATGGAGAAGAAGCGCGACGACAGCAAGAGACGTATGGGTCGCGAGAAGGACGATAAGCGTTCTAGGAAGGATCTGATTTACGAAGAGGAAGAAGCATTAAAGAACAAGCCCGGCAGATTTATTAAGCCGGAGAAGAAGGAAGTTGTGGAAGAAGTAATTAAGGTAATCACACTGCCTGAGAGCATTACCATCAAGGATTTAGCAGATAAAATGAAGATTCAGCCTGCAGCTATTGTTAAGAAGCTGTTTATGGCAGGTAAGATTGTGACTGTAAACCAGGAGATTTCCTATGAAGAGGCAGAGAATATTGCCATGGAGTACGAAATCCTCTGTGAGCAGGAAGTAAAGGTTGATGTAATTGAAGAGCTTCTGAAGGAAGAGGATGAGGCAGCAGAGACCTTGGTTGAGAGACCTCCCGTAATCTGTGTAATGGGTCACGTTGACCACGGTAAAACATCCCTTTTGGATGCAATCCGTAAGACTCATGTAACAGATAGAGAGGCCGGCGGTATTACCCAGCACATTGGTGCGTATACTGTATCTTTGGATGACAGAAAGATCACCTTCCTGGATACTCCCGGACATGAGGCTTTCACTGCAATGCGTATGCGTGGTGCAAATTCCACTGATATTGCAATCCTTGTAGTTGCTGCGGACGACGGTGTAATGCCTCAGACCATCGAGGCAATTAACCATGCCAAGGCAGCAGGTATTGAAATTGTTGTTGCAGTTAACAAGATTGATAAACCTTCTGCAAACATTGACCGTGTAAAGCAGGAGCTGACAGAGTATGAGTTGATCGCTACTGACTGGGGCGGAAGCACTGAGTTTGTACCGGTGTCTGCAAAGACCGGTCAGGGGATTGAGGATCTGCTGGAGACCATTCTGCTTACTGCAGATATTCTGGAGCTTAAGGCAAATCCTAACAGACGTGCAAGAGGTCTGGTTATTGAGGCAGAGCTGGATAAGGGACGTGGTCCTGTTGCAACCGTTCTGGTTCAGAAGGGTACTCTGCATGTGGGAGATTTCATTTCCGCAGGTGCAAGTCATGGTAAGGTAAGAGCCATGATTGATGACAAGGGCAGACGTGTGAAGGAAGCAGGACCTTCCACACCCGTGGAGATTCTGGGTCTTTCTGCTGTTCCCAGTGCAGGTGAAGTATTCCTGGCGCATGACAATGACAAGACTGCCAAGTCCTTCGCTGAGACCTATCAGGCTCAGAATAAGGAGAAGATGCTTGAGGATACCAAGACAGCAATGTCCCTGGATGATTTGTTCTCCCAGATTAAGGAAGGCAATCTGAAGGAGCTGAACCTGATCGTTAAGGCTGACGTTCAGGGTAGTGTGGAGGCTGTAAAGCAGTCCCTGCTTAAGCTGTCCAACGAAGAGGTTGTGGTTAAGTGTATCCATGGCGGTGTTGGTGCCATCAACGAGTCTGACGTGGTGCTGGCAAGTGCATCCAACGCAATTATCATTGGCTTTAACGTAAGACTTGATCCTGCTGCAAAGGATACTGCAGAGCAGCAGGGCGTAGATGTTCGTCTCTACAAGGTAATTTACCAGGCACTTGAGGATATCGAGGCTGCAATGAAGGGCATGCTTGATCCTATCTTCGAGGAGAAGGTTATCGGTCATGCAGAGGTTCGTCAGATTTTCAAGGCATCCCAGATTGGTAACATTGCAGGTTCCTATGTGCTTGACGGTGAATTCCGCAGAGGCTGTAAGGTTCGTATTACCCGTGAAGGCGAGCAGATCTTCGAGGGTAACCTGGCATCCCTGAAGCGTTTCAAGGACGATGTAAAGGAAGTAAGAGCAGGCTTCGAGTGTGGTCTTGTATTCGAAGGCTTTGACAAGATGCAGGAGCTCGATATTGTAGAGGCCTATATCATGGTAGAAGTACCTAGGTAAATTATGAGGAAATAATATGAGAAAAAATAGTGTGAAGAACACCCGTGTGAACGGCGAGGTCCAGCGTGTCCTTGCCGAGATCATCCGCGGTGAAATCAAGGATCCCCGCATCAGTCCGCTTACCAGCGTGGTTGCTGTGGAGGTGGCTCCTGATTTGAAGAGCTGCAAGGCGTGGATTAGTGTCCTTGGCGGAGAGGAACAGAGAAAGGATACTTTGGCGGGATTAAAGAGTGCAGAAGGTTTTATCAGACGTCAAATTGCTAAGACCATTAATTTGCGCAATACGCCGGAGATTACTTTCGTGATGGACCAGTCCATCGAGTACGGTGTGAATATGTCACACAAAATCGACGAGATTATCGGCTCACAGCCTTCTGGCGAAGATGCGTCGGATGTGGATGCAGACGAGGACGAGGCTGACGACGAGGAGTAGAAATGAATTTATTACAGGAATGTAAAGGCGCACAGCGCATCGGCATCAGTGGTCATGTAAGACCGGATGGCGATTGCGTGGGCGCCTGCCTGTCCTTGTGGCAGTATTTAAAGAAAAATTTACCGGAAAGTGACATCAAGGTTTATCTTGAGAAGCCTGCGCAGATTTTTTCGGAGCTTAAGGGCTTCGATGAAATCGTTAGCGATTTCCCTGAGGAAGAGCCCTTTGATGTGTATTTTGCATTGGATTGCAATGAGGAACGTTTGGGCGAGGCTGCAAAGTATTTCCGGGTGGCGAAGAAGAAAATTAATATTGATCATCATATAAGTAATGAAGGCTGTGGAGCTGTAAATCTGGTAAGACCCCAAATCGGCTCCACCTGCGAGGTGCTTTATGAGCTGATGCAGGACGATTTGGACAGGGATCTGGCTATGACCCTGTATATCGGTATCATTCATGATACAGGTGTGTTCCAGTATTCCAACACTTCTCCCAGAACCATGGAAATCGGAGCCAAATTGATTTCCTTCGGCTTTGATTTTCCCAGACTGATTGAAGAAACCTTTTATCAGCGCACCTACGTTCAGTCTCAGATTACAGGTAAAGTGATGCAGGAAAGTATGTGTCTTTTGAACGGTCAGTGCATTGTGGGATTGGTAAGCCGTGAGACCATGGAGTTCTATCAAGCAACTCCTAAGGATTTGGACGGTATTGTGAATCAGTTGCGCAATATCAAGGGTGTGCACTGCGCGATTTTCATGTACGAAACAGCTCCCGGCGAGTATAAGGTGAGTCTGCGTACAGATGAATGGGTGGACGCTTCCAAGGTGGCTGTAAGCTATGGTGGCGGCGGTCATGTGCGTGCGGCAGGCTGTACCATGCAGGGAGACTTCAATGATTGTGTTTGTCATTTGACCAAGCAGATTGAGCAGGCAATTCAGGAGTATCAGAAGTAATGCTTCAAACGAAGGAGAATTATGTATAACGGAATTATCAATATTCATAAGGAGGCAGGTTTTACCTCCCATGATGTGGTGGCCAAGATGCGAGGCATCCTGCGTCAAAAGAAAATTGGGCACACCGGCACTCTGGACCCCCAGGCTACCGGTGTGCTTCCGGTTTGTCTGGGAAGCGGCACCAAGCTGTGTGACATGCTGACAGACAAGGATAAAGAGTATGTGGCAGAGCTTTTGCTGGGTGTGACTACAGATACGCAGGACACCACCGGTGAAATTCTTGAGAGAAAAGAAGTGATGGCCACAGAAGATATGGTCAGAGAAGCTGTGATGAGCTTTGTGGGTCCCTACGATCAGGTGCCGCCTATGTATTCTGCTTTAAAAGTAGACGGCAAAAAACTGTATGAGCTGGCCAGAGCCGGCAAAGAGGTGGAACGAAAGCCCCGTTCGGTAACCATTCATGAAATCGAAATCCTGGAAATGAATCTTCCTGTGGTCAAGATGCGAGTGGCATGTTCCAAGGGGACTTACATTCGGACACTTTGCGCAGATATTGGTGATAAATTGGGCTGTGGCGGAACCATGCAGAGCTTACTCCGAACCAGGGTGGAGCGTTTTGCATTGGAGGACGCCATTACCTTAAGTGAATTGGAAAAGCTTCGTGATGAGGAACGAATTGAGGATGTGTTGGTGCCTGTAGACAAAGTGTTTGAAGATTGTCCGGTTCTTCATGTGCGGGCAGATCTGGCTAAGCTGTTGGAGAATGGAAATGCCATTTATCCCAGCCAGACACAAGAGAATAAATACTATGCTCCCGGCAAACAGGTGCGGTTCTATCGCAATGACGAGTCCTTTGCAGGGATTTATGCCTATGATGCAAAAGAAAAGCGTTACAAGCCGGTGAAGATGTTTCAGGAGAGATAAATGCAGATTATTCATGGTACGACAGAGTTTCAATTGAATACAGATACTGCGGTAGCTATGGGCAAATTTGATGGTATCCATGTGGGACATTGCAAATTGCTGGAATCTATCCTGAACAAGAAAAGGTCAGGACTTAAGGCTTGTGTATTCACATTTGACCCGGCTCCATCTGTGCTGTTTGGGTTCTCTGATGGACGAGAACTTTCGACCAAGGAAGAAAAGCGCATTTTATTTGAGAAAATGGGGATTGATATATTAGTAGAATTCCCCATGACAATAGAGACTGCGGCAATTCCTGCGGAGCAGTTTGTGCGGGAGTATCTGCATAGTAAATTGCAGGCCCGTTACATTGCGGCCGGGGAGGATGTATCCTTTGGCAGTCGCGGGGCAGGAAATAGTGCACTGTTGCTGGCATTAAAGGATGAACTTCAATATGAACCGGATATCATCGAGAAAGTGTGTGTGGACGGTGGAGAGGTAAGTTCCACCCGCATCAGGAAGCTGATAGAAGAAGGAGAGATGGAGGCAGCGGCCCGACTTCTTGGCAATCCTTATACCGTGAGAGGTACGGTGACGGGAGGGAAACGAATCGGTCGGACCATTGGATTTCCTACTGTGAATCTCATGCCGAGTCCGGACAAGCTTATGCCTAAAAAGGGTGTGTATTTTTCCAAGGTGCGTATATCTGATACGGAGCATATTTATGCAGGCATCAGCAATGTGGGCTGTAAACCTACGGTATCAGATGCTGCTGAAATGAGTGTTGAGACATTTATCTATGATTTTGATCAGGATGTTTACGGAGAGAATATTGAGGTGGAGCTCCATTCATTCTTAAGACCGGAGATGAAGTTTGACAGTCTGGAGGCTTTGAAGGCACAGCTTAAAGAAGATATGGAAGCGGGCAGATGCTGGCATACAAAGTATAAGGAATCAATAGGAAATGAATGAGAAATTGACTGATAGTGAATTAATTGAACAGTTGTCCAGGACAGAGCTTTTGATTGGCAGAGAGGCTTTGGAAAAGCTGCAGGTCGCAACGGTGGCTGTGTTTGGTGTAGGCGGCGTGGGAGGCTACGTGGCAGAAGCCCTTGCAAGAAGTGGTGTGGGTGGTTTTGTGCTGATTGACAATGATACGGTAAGTCTGAGCAATCTGAACCGCCAGATTATTGCCACTAGGGATACCATAGGTCGTGACAAGGTGGAAGTGATGAAGGAGCGAATCCTATCTATTAATCCCGGGGCTAAGGTGGAGACTCGCAAATGCTTTTATTTGCCGGAAGCGGCAGGTGAGTTTGATTTTGCATCCTATTCCTATGTGGTGGATGCGGTGGATACCGTCACTGCCAAGATAGATATTATTATAAAAGCGCAGGAAGCAGGCGTGCCGGTGATTAGCTCCATGGGGGCAGGAAATAAGCTGGACCCTACCAAGTTCTGTGTGGCAGATATTTTTGCTACCAGCGGTTGTCCTTTGGCAAAGGTAATGCGAAGGGAACTTAGAAAGCGGGATGTGAAAGCTTTGAAGGTTGTATATTCCACAGAAGAAGCAGTGCAGACTGGGCAGCGTCTTCCCGGCAGTGTGGCCTTTGTGCCTTCGGTGGCAGGCCTGATTGTGGCAGGTGAAGTGATCAAAGATATAGCAGGTGTGAATTCTTAAGGTTTCATAAGAATTCACACTTTTTTAATAGTTAAAATTTAAGAAAAAGGGGCGAAATGGTTGACAGTAATTGTGCATAATTGTATAATAAATCACGTAGCGTAATAAATTTGTAACAATTTTGTAAAACATAGGTGACTACATGAATATAAATCATAGATATACTAAGAGAGGAATCCGACTGATTGCGGCGGGTTTGGCATGTTGTGTATTGCTTGAGCCCATGACGGTATCTGCGGCACAGAATAATGTTCTTCAGGCTGCAGGCGTAGGTTCCGTATTTGAAACCAATCTGACAGCAGAAGACTATATGAATCTGGCAAAGGAAGCGAAGGGTGCTTCCTGGGGTTATACCAATATCGGTATTGCCAATGTGGAAGAGGGCAATCTGAATGTGAGAGCGCTGCCTTCCAGAAATGGCAAGCTGGTAGGTAAGATGCCCAGAAATGCGGCATGTGAAGTGCTTGAGATTGTAAAAGCTGAGAATACAGTAGACGGACAGACAGTTACAGAGGAGTGGGTACATATCCAGTCCGGTGAGGTGGACGGTTATGTGAGCAAGGACTATCTGCTCATTGGTCCTGACGCCCGTATCAAGGCAGCAGAATTGGTTCGTACAGTGGCGATTGCCAATGTGGATGGTTTGAATGTAAGAGATGAAGCTGATACAAACAGCGCAGTGATGACCCAGATTTTGAAGGGCGAAGAACTTGAATTCGTAGAGGATCAGGGCGACTGGGTTGTGGTTGATATTGATGGCGAGAATGGATATGTTGCAGCCGAGTATGTCTCTGTAGAAGAAAAGCTGAGCACTGCGATTACCATGAGTGAGCTTTTGTATGGTGCCGGTGTTTCTGATGTGCGTGTAGACCTGGTAGAGTATGCAAAACAGTTCCTGGGTAACCCTTATGTATGGGGCGGCACCAGCCTGACCAAGGGCGCGGACTGTTCCGGTTTCGTACTTAGTGTATACAAGAAGTATGGTATCACTTTGAGCCATTCTTCCAGAGCACAGGCCAACGAGGGTACCAAGATTAGTGTTTCCGAGCTTTTGCCCGGTGATTTGATCTTCTACGCAAACAGTAGCGGCACCATCAATCACGTGGCAATTTATATCGGTGGCGGTCAGGTTATCCATGCAAGTAATCCTAAGACCGGTATCCGTATCAGTAAGTACAATTACCGTACTCCTAAGAAGTGTGTACGTGTACTGTACGATGAATAAGATTCATATGAACAGGGAAAGTTCATGAGAAATAAGAATGCGCTCAAGGTCTTGGCCTTGGGCGCGTTTTTGCGCGAGTAGCGGGGATTTGCCTAGTGTCCCAGAGGGGGCTTCGGATAAAATATGTGTTCTTTGACTTTTTATCCTGTAAATTTTCGAATTTCAAGAAAATACGCATTACTTATAGCTCCCAATATAGGATAAAAATGTAATTATATTGAATCTTATCTTGGAATTTGTGGGCGAATCAGGTGGTTTGTTTGAAGAAAAGTGCAAAAAGTAGGATAAGAAAGCGGAAATAGACGTTCTTATCTTACTTCATGTCCGAAAAAGGACCAAACCATTCACTTATGTAGTTGATTTACAGGATAAAAAGACAGTTTTTCTCTTTTTTATCCGACATGCCCAAATAAATGAGTAGTTTCCACCGGAAACTTTTTGTGTTATACTTGCTCTATATAATTATTGAGGAGTTAACATGTATAAAAAACGAAAGAAGAAAAAGAAGAAACCAGACGACGGCGGCATGACTCTTGAGCATCTTAAATATTATTATCCCAAGGTGGAGGAGCTGCGGAAAGGATATATAAGTCTGAGCCTGGAAGAGCGTCAGTATATAACCGATCGGATGCTTCGCAAAGGAATGAATAACTTTTATGCGGCTGCTATTTTGGAAGCAGTACTTTTGTTGGTTATGAGTTTTTTGTTTGTGGCAGATATTGGTAAAACGGAAGATGATACGTTATTATATGTGTGGCTTGTTGTAGGTACTGTCGGTGCATTCCTATGTATGTATATAGCTTTACAGAATCGAAATAAGAAGCAGCTTAATTCCATTGATTTTGATAAAGTGGAGGAGGTTCTCTTTATTTTGGGCAAAAATAACAATGCTGTACTTTTCTTTCAATGGGATGAAGAAAAACAAAAGTTTTACCAAAGAGAGAGTCGTTCGGATATTTTTGTTCTAGGGAGATATGGAGATATCATGTATCATCCCCATGGGACAAAGCTGTTTATTCCGAAAAATAAAGGTTTACAAGCGTAAAATTATGTGTTATACTTGGTCAGTATGATTAACCGATACCCAGATGTCGGACACTCCGACCGCATCTTAGTATCAGGCGTTTAAAAAATAAGGAGGAAGAAACAATGATTTCTAAAGAGAAGAAAACAGCAATCATGAACGAGTATGCTAGAACTGCTGGCGATACCGGTTCACCTGAGGTTCAGGTAGCAGTCCTGACCGCAAGAATCCAGGAGCTCACTGAGCATCTTAAGGCTAACCCCAAGGATCATCATTCCCGTAGAGGTATGCTGAAGATGGTAGGTCAGAGACGTGGTCTTCTTGATTACCTGAAGAAGAAAGATATCGAGAGATATCGTGCTCTGATTGAGAGACTTGGCTTGAGAAAATAATGCAAATGCGGGAGCGGAGCTGGCCGAAAGGGCACTCCGCTTCCTTTTGTGTAGTAAAACGGTAACTACGGGGCAGAGGAGCTTAACCGAGATTGCTGAAAAGGATGTGTGAGGACAAGCTTTACATGTTTTTTTCAGTGGTTTCGGGATTCTCTGTTCCGAGGAATATAAATTGCCGCAAGGAAGCGGCGGAATGGAGGAAATTATGTACCAGAGTTTTGAAATGGAACTTGGCGGTCGCAAGCTTGTTGTAGACGTGAACCGCGTGGGTAAGCAGGCAAATGGTTGTGCATTCATGCACTATGGTGACACCACCGTTCTTTGTACTGCAACTGCATCTGAGAAGCCCAGAGACGGCATTGACTTTTTCCCTCTCAGTGTAGAGTATGAAGAGAAAATGTATGCAGTAGGTAAGATTCCCGGAGGCTTTAATAAGCGTGAGGGTAAGGCAAGTGAGAACGCAGTTCTTACCAGCCGTGTAATCGACAGACCTATGCGTCCCCTTTTCCCTAAGGATTACAGAAATGACGTTACTTTGAATAATCTTGTAATGAGCGTTGACCCTGAGTGTCGTCCTGAGATCGTTGCAATGCTTGGTTCTGCAATTGCAACTTGCATCTCTGACATTCCTTTTGATGGTCCCTGCGCTATGACCCAGATGGGTCTGATTGACGGTGAGCTTATCGTGAATCCTTCCCAGAAGCAGTGGAAGGAAGGCGATTTGAACCTGACCGTTGCATCCACCAAAGAGAAGGTTATCATGATTGAGGCAGGTGCAAATGAGGTTCCTGAGGCAAAGATGCTGGAGGCAATCTACAAGGCACATGACATCAACCAGGAGATTATTGCATTTATCGAGAAGATTGTTGCAGAGGTTGGTAAGCCCAAGCATGAGTATACCAGCTGTGCAATCCCTGCAGAGTTGTTTGATGCTATCAAGGAAATCGTTCCTCCCGCTGAGATGGAGGAGGCTGTTTTCACTGATGAGAAGCAGGTTCGTGAGGAGAATATCCGCCAGATTACCGCAAGATTGGAAGAGGCTTTTGCTGAGAAGGAAGAGTGGCTTGCAATCCTGGGTGAGGCGATTTATCAGTATCAGAAGAAGACTGTTCGTAAGATGATCCTGAAGGACCACAAGCGTCCCGATGGTCGTCAGCTGAACCAGATTCGTCCTCTGGCTGCTGAGGTTGACATCATCCCTCGTGTACATGGTTCCGCTATGTTCACCCGTGGACAGACTCAGATTTGTAACGTATGTACTTTGGCACCTCTTTCCGAGGCTCAGAAGATCGATGGTCTTGATGAGAACGAGGTAACCAAGCGTTACATGCATCATTATAATTTCCCTTCCTACTCCGTTGGTGAGACTAAGCCTTCCCGCGGACCCGGAAGACGTGAGATCGGTCACGGCGCATTGGCAGAGAGAGCACTGATTCCCGTGCTTCCTTCTGAGGAGGAGTTCCCTTATGCAATCCGTACCGTATCTGAGACCTTTGAGTCCAACGGTTCTACTTCCATGGCATCTACCTGTTCTTCCTGTATGTCCCTGATGGCAGCAGGTGTGCCCATCAAGAAGATGGTTGCAGGTATTTCCTGTGGTCTCGTAACCGGTGACACTGATGACGATTTCGTACTGCTTACCGACATCCAGGGTCTTGAGGACTTCTTCGGAGACATGGACTTCAAGGTAACCGGTACTGAGGATGGTATCACTGCTATCCAGATGGATATTAAGATTAACGGTTTGACCAGACCTATCGTAGAGGGCGCTATTGCAAATTGTCGTGAGGCAAGAATGTTCATCATGGACACTTGTATGAAGCCAGCTATCGCAGCACCCAGACCTGAGGTTGGCGAGTACGCTCCCAAGATTATCTCCATTCAGATCGATCCTGAGAAGATTGGTGAGGTTGTTGGACAGCGTGGTAAGACTATCAATGAGATTATTGCTCGCACCGGCGTGAAGATTGACATTACCGATGATGGTATGGTATCTATCTGTGGTACTGACAAGGAGATGATGGCTAAGGCTGAGGAGATGATTAAGATCATCACCACCGAGTTTGAGGAAGGCCAGATCTTCAAGGGTAAAGTAGTTAGCATCAAGGAGTTCGGTGCATTCATCGAGTTCGCTCCCGGCAAGGAGGGTATGGTTCACATCTCCAAGATTGCTAAGGAGAGAATCAATCATGTTGAGGATGTATTGACTCTCGGCGATATGGTAACTGTTGTATGCTTGGGCAAGGATAAGATGGGAAGAATCAGTTTCTCCATGAAGGACGTAGCTCAGCAGTAAAAACAAGCAATCAGGCGACACCTGCAAGGGTGTCGCCTTTTTTGGTTTAGTGGAAAGTGTGGTTTCCTGCATATATCCGTCAGACTTGGGATTGCTCTTACAGACGGTCTCCGGATGTAAGAAAGACTAAGGTTTTGCGGAAATGTAAGGACATGTGACGCACCGGTCCCAACGTGCGTCCATGCACGGTGGGACCTAACCGGGCCGTCCTTGGCCCGGTTGTGCTGGAACGGTTGCAGAACCTAAGTCTTTTTAACATCCTCCGACATGTCTGTAAGAGCAATTCCAAGTTCTACGGATACAACACGATACACACTTTTATATAAAAGAATAGGCGAAAGGTGGGGGGGCATCGGTAAGGAAGACAAAGAAGCATGGGCAGGTGACGGCAAGGGGAAGTGGTTGACGTTTGCGCGGGTGGCAAATATAATAGGACAAGGGGAGAAAATAAGGGTGTTTTGCTCTTTGGTGGAGGTTGTTTATGGCGGCTATAATAGGTGCGGGGGTCTTTTCGATTGTAATTGAGCGAGCTCTTTTACGAGCGATGACAATTGAACGAAGTTCAATTGTATGGTGCGCCTTGGTTCCATAACATGCTAGGAAGAATTTGGGTCTATGTAAATTTTTTGAACTGTTAGACCCGGAAAACATTGGAAATTCTGAGTTTTTTTAGTATCATTTAGCAGTGTCTGGGTCTATGGAGAAAAAAAGGTTGGTGGGACCCGGAAAATTAGCATTTAGCGGGTCTCAGGTGTGATTTTTTGTGTATGGACCCGCGAGAGGCTGCTTTGCACAATATTTCTGCTTAATTTTGGATGATTTTGGGTCTCACGACTCGGTTTTTCTGTATAGACCCGTGTGAAGAAAAATGCTTCCTTCTTGAGTACGACAACCCCCAATTTATCTAAGAGTCTAATTCAATTTCTGGGAGTGATTATATTATGAAAACTATTTTGTATTGTATGTGGCAATGTACATGGGGATTTTTACCATCTTTAAATAGAAAGAGACAAAGGGAAGGATTATCTTATTTTTCTTTTTTTACAGAAAAATGGGCCAATGATTTAGGCGAAAAAGTAACAGGTCAAAAATCAATGGAAAATTTGGTAATAGACTAAAAATTTTGAATATGTAGGAGAATATACTATGGATTTTAAAGGAAAAAAGTTAGAGGATATTGTTGTGACACTGCCATATGCTGACGGAACCAGTATGGATTGCGGAGTTCATTCCTATTTCGAAATTAACAATAAAAAGTATTTTGCATTACTTCCGCTTAAAGGAGAAAAACAATTGGATTATTCACAAAATTTTATGCTTTATGAGGTGGAAGAGGATGAGGAGAATAATCCTATTGTTATGTATATAGAGGATGATGCAGAATATGCCATTGCAGCACAGTATTTCTCGGGCTGGTTGTCAAAGAAGTAAATCTATAGAAAACAAGTGCAGAGTCCATGCGTTTATGCTATACTGTACAAAGGCAAAAA
>JAZQFO010000083.1:0-14150 GCA_045539535.1 Acetatifactor sp. | reverse complement strand
ATGCTGTTTACTCATTTTGGTGTCAGTGGTCCTCTTGTGCTTACGGCCAGCTGTTATCTGAAGGATGCCCGTTCCAAGAAAAAAGACCAAGCATCGGAGCCGGTAAAATTATACTTGGATTTAAAGCCTGCGTTGTCTGAGGAACAATTGGACAAGCGCTTGCTTAGGGATTTTGAGGAGCAGAAGAACAAGCAGTTTAAAAATGCTTTGGGTGGGCTTTTCCCCGCGAAGCTGATTCCCATAATGGTGATGCTGTCGGATATAGACGGGGAGAAGAAGGTAAACGAGATTACCAGGGAAGAGCGCAAAAGCTTCGTGATGCTGATGAAAAATCTGCCTCTGACTGTAACAGGAACCCGCTCCTATGCGGAGGCTATCATCACCCAGGGTGGTGTATCGGTAAAGGATGTAGATCCTTCTACCATGGAATCCAAACGTATGAAGAATCTCTACTTTGCGGGAGAGGTACTTGATCTGGATGCACATACAGGCGGATTTAATTTACAGATTGCCTGGTCCACCGGACATCTGGCAGGAGAAAGTGTTGAATAAAAGGAGATATAAAATGGCATACAATGTAGCGATTGATGGCCCTGCAGGCGCAGGTAAGAGTACTATTGCAAAGGCAGTTGCAAAGAGAATGGGACTGATTTATGTGGATACCGGTGCCATGTATCGTGCCATGGCACTTTTCATGATTCGTGAAAAGGTTGATCCGCAGGATGCAGAGGCTATCAGTGCCAAGTGTAAGGAGGCAGACATTACCATCGACTATGAGAACGGTGAACAGGTGGTTCGCTTAAACGGTGAGAACGTAAACAGCATGCTTCGTACAGAGGAAGTTGGCAATATGGCTTCTGTTACCAGTGTACAGCCAGCAGTGAGAGTAAAGCTTGTAGAGCTTCAGCAGGCTCTTGCCAAGGTCCGGGACTGCATCATGGACGGCAGAGATATCGGCACCTGTGTGTTGCCTAATGCTCAGGTGAAGATTTATCTGACTGCCAGCAGTGAGGTTCGTGCCAAGAGAAGATACGATGAGCTTACTGCCAAGGGTGAGATTTGTGATTTGGCACAGATTAAGGCGGACATTGAGGAGCGTGACTATCGCGATATGAACAGAGAACATTCTCCTTTGAAGCAGGCTGAGGATGCAATTTTGGTGGATAGCTCTTATATGACCATCGAGGAAGTAACAGAGAAAATTATCGGACTTTGTCAGGCGGCAAGATAAATTTGTCAGGGCAAAAGGAGTGTCCGAAGGAGGAAAATATGGAAGTCAGACTGGCGGAATGTGCCGGCTTTTGCTTTGGCGTGAAGCGCGCCATTGACACGGTACATGAGCAAATCAAAGAAGGAAAAACCATTTACACCTATGGTCCTATCGTACACAACGAAGAAGTGGTGCGGGAACTGGAGGAAAAGGGTGTAGGTGTTTTGGATAATCAGGAAGAATTGAAGGCGCTTGAGGAATCCGGCAAGGAGGGAACGGTGATTATCCGTGCGCATGGTGTGCCCCAGGCAACCCAGGAACTTATGGGGCAGGGCAATCTTGAGTGTATTGATGCCACATGTCCTTTTGTGAAGCGTATCCATAGAATTGTGGACAAGGCAGGTGCTGAGGGCCAGCATGTGGTGATTGTGGGCAGTCCCGTGCATCCTGAAGTAGAGGGAATTAAAGGTTGGTGTAATGGTCCTGTAACGGTGATTGAGAGCGAAGAAGAGGCCCAAAATTTTGTTTCTGAGGATGGCAGAGAAGTCTGTCTCGTTTCCCAAACGACATTTAACTACAATAAATTTCAATCTATAGTTGAAATTTTCGAAAAAAAAGGTTACAATGGTAATATCGTGAATACTATCTGCAATGCGACCGAGGAACGTCAGCGCTCCGCGCAGGCGCTTGCGGCAGAGGCGGATGTGATGATTGTCATAGGCGGCAAGCATAGCTCCAACTCCCGGAAGCTGTATGAAATCTGCAGCAGAGAGTGTTCTCATACCTATTTCATACAGACACTGGATGACTTGCATTTAGAGCTACCTAAATCTGTTCGACTAGTGGGTATTACTGCGGGGGCTTCCACCCCAAATAATCTAATTGAGGAGGTTCAAAATTATGTCAGAATTAACTTTTGAACAAATGTTGGAAGAATCTTTAAAGACAATACATGCAGGAGAGGTAGTCGAAGGTACAGTTATCGATGTGAAGCCGGATATGATTATCCTGAACATCGGTTACAAGTCAGACGGTATACTGACCAAGAATGAGTACACCAATGATTCCAATGTAGATTTGACTACTGTTGCCAAGGTTGGCGACACCATGGAAGTCAAGGTTCTGAAAGTAAACGACGGCGAGGGTCAGGTGCTCTTGACCTACAAGCGTCTGGCTGCTGACAGAGGCAGCAAGAGAATTGAGGAGGCCTTCAACAATAAGGAGGTTCTCACCGCACCTGTTGCTCAGGTTCTGGATGGCGGACTTAGCGTAATCGTGGAGGAAGTTAGAATCTTCATTCCCGCAAGCCTTGTTTCCGACACCTATGAGAAGGATCTGACCAAGTATGCAGGTCAGGAGATTGAGTTCGTTATCAGCGAGTACAATCCCAAGAGAAGAAGATATATCGGCGATCGCAGACAGCTTGTAGCTGCTAAGAAGGCTGAGCTTCAGAAGGAGCTTTTCTCCAAGATTAAGGAAGGCGATATCGTAGAAGGTACCGTTAAGAATGTTACTGATTTCGGTGCATTCATCGATTTGGGCGGTGCTGACGGTCTGCTTCACATCTCCGAGATGAGCTGGGGCAGAGTTGAGCATCCCAAGAAGGTATTCAAGGTAGGCGATACTTTGAATGTTCTGATTAAGGAGATCAACGGCAGCAAGATTGCACTTTCCCTGAAGTTTGATGATGCAAACCCTTGGAAGGATGCAGCAAGCAAGTATGCAGTTGGCAATATCGTAACCGGTAAGGTTGCAAGAATGACTGATTTCGGTGCTTTCGTAGAGCTGGAGTCCGGTGTTGATGCGCTGCTTCATGTTTCTCAGATTTCCAAGGAGCATGTTGAGAAGCCTGCTGATGTTTTGAACGTTGGTGATGAGGTAACTGCAAAGGTTGTTGATTTCAACGAGGAAGACAGAAAGATTTCCTTGAGTATTAAGGCTACTTTGGCTCCCGACCCTGCTGAGGCAGCAGTAGAGGAAGAGTCTGATGCAGATGTTGTAGCTGTTGATATCGATGCAGTGATTGCGGCTGAGGATGCTGTTGAAGAGTAATCCTAAGCTGGCCATAAATTAATTTAGGATGGTGCAACCATGGCATATGATTACGAGTATTTCAAACGTGAAATACTGGCTCTGACGCAGATTGATTTAAACTGCTATAAAGAGCGCCAGATGAAACGTCGAATCGACTCACTGATTACCAAGCACAGTATCACGGGGTATGATCAGTACGTTAGAGAACTGAAGACCAACGGTCAGTACTTCGAGGAGTTTATTAACTTCATTACCATCAATGTTTCCGAATTCTATCGCAATCCGGAACAGTGGGTTAATCTGGATACCAACATTTTTCCGGAGTTAATCCGCAAGTTTGGTAAGAATCTTCGGATTTGGAGTGCAGCCTGTTCTACGGGTGATGAACCCTATTCCCTTGTGATGGCACTGTCTAAGCATGTGCCCCTGAATCAGATTAAGATTATTGCAACTGATTTGGACAAGCAGGTAATCGCTAAGGCAAAGGTAGGTCTTTACAATGAGAAAAGTATTGCTTCTGTCCCTGATGAGATGAAGAAGAAATACTTTACACAGGTAGGTCCTTCCTACAAGATTGCTGATGAGATTAAGGCGAGAGTGGAGTTTCGAGAGCATAATTTGCTCAAAGACCCCTATATCAGTGATTGCCATTTGATTGTGTGCCGTAATGTATTGATTTATTTTACTGAGGAAGCCAGAGATGATGTATTCCGCAAGTTTAATAAATCATTGGTAACAGGTGGATATCTGTTTATCGGCAGTACGGAACAGATGATTAATCACAGAGAAAACGGATATGAGAGAAGCGGTGCTTTCTTTTATACCAAACCATAAGCGTATTTTAGGAGTCGGGTGGTAAACCCGGCTCTTTTTTTGTGGATAACGGGCGAAACACATGCTTATCTGTCGATTTGTTGTTTGTCTTGTATTTCATTATAATTTGTTATATAATTAACACTAAGTGGGACCAAAATATTCCAATGGTCCTGCAAATATTAAGAAAAGGGGGATTTTTTAATGAAACTCAGAAAAACCAGGCTGTTATCTCTGTTGATGGCAGCGGCATTGGTATTTGAGTCCGCAGGTATGAATGTTGTTGCGGCACCGGATACCACAGGAAGCGATGCTGAAGTGGTTGTTGTTGAAGAAGTAGTTGACACAACTGCCGGTGATGTTTCCGAAAGTGATGTAACGGAAGGTGATGTTTCTGAAAATGAAGCAGGGGCTCCTGCGGCAGATGTATCCGAGGGAGATGTAACCGAAGGAGATGTATCCGAGGGAGATGTAACCGAAGGCGATGTGACCGAGGGAGATGTAACCGAGGGCGATGTAACCGAAGGAGATGTATCCGAGGGTGATGTAACCGAGGGTGATGTATCTGAAAGTGATGTAACCGGAGGAGATGTTTCCGAAGGTAACGTACAGGATTCCTTGTTCCCTGGCTTGCCCGCAGATTATGTGTTTACCGAGGCACAGCTTTCTGCTAAGGCTGAGCTTGCAGATTATGCAGCAGATATTGCTGAGGGCAAGGATATTGTTGCCGGTGAGAGTTATATTGAAGGTGAAGTAGTATACTTGACCGACAGCGAAGAGGATGCACAGATGGTTGCAACGGCATTTGGCGGTACGTTGGAAAGCTACGCAGCCGGTGTTGCAGTAATTACTCTGGCAGAAGAGGTAACCGTTGTACAGGCTGTTTGCGCAGCTGCAGATACAAAGGTTTTACTTCCTGCAGTATGGCCCAACTATATTAAAGAGTATGATGCGTACGGCAGTGAACAGTACGATGATCCTGCACTGTTTGACTATCTTGGCGGCCCTTATCAGTGGCAGCACAAGTTTGTAGGTTCTTATTATGCATGGGAGGTTGGTTATACCGGTTCCGGTGTGAATGTGGCAATCGTGGATAGTGGCGCATTAGGGACTCATGAGGATTTGTCTGACCGTCTTGTGAAAAATGTGGTTATTTCCGGGGATGGTTCTACCATCGAGGATACTACAGAAGATCCTCATGGTCATGGTACGCATGTATCCGGTATTGCAGCGGCAGCTATCGGCAATGAGGCAGGTGGAGCAGGTATTGCGCCGGATGCAAATCTGTATGTTTATTCTGTAGGTGATGCAGAAGGTGGTATCAGTACAGCGGCTTCACTTCGTGCAATCAATCTGGCAATCGAAGATGGTGCAGATGTATTGAACATGAGCTATGGTTCCGCTTTTTATGACGGTAATGAAAATGCTGTTATGCAGAAAGCATATCAGAACGGTGTAGCATTGTTTGCGGCGGCAGGTAATGATGGTGCTTATAATGTGGGTCAGTATCCTGCTTCTTATAGCAATGTATGTTCTATTGCTTCTTTGCAGGCAGATGGTAAGCAGTCTTCCTTCTCCAACACCGGAAGTACTGTAGATTTGGCATTCCCCGGTTCTGATATCTATTCTACAACCGTGGATGGAAGCTTTGGTTACATGAGTGGTACCAGTATGGCAGCTCCTGTAGCTACTGGTGTAGCAGCAGTAATTCTCTCCGGTGCAGAGGCCATTCCCGAACTTGCAGGCAAGACCGGTTCTGAAAGAGTAGATGCTTTGTTCCAGGTAATGGCAGACAATGCAAAGGATTGCTCTTCCAAGGGCACCGGTGCAGGTACTACCTATTTGCCGGATGTATTTGATATCACAGTAGACGATTGGGATGCTCCTCTTAAAGCACCTACCTTCAATGTTCCTTCCGGCACCGTATTTGATACATATGAGGCACAAATCGAGCTGGATTGTGAAAACAAGCTGGGAACAGAGATTGTATATTCCATTAATGGAAAGACACCTACTTTTAAAAATGGTAAATTGAGCAATTTTGCGAATTTTTATGATGGTGCAATCTGGCTCGTAAGCCATAAAAAGGTTACTATTAAGGCAATGGTAATTGATTATTGGACAGGTAAGTGCAGTAAAGTAGCTACCGCGACTTATACCTTTAAGCCGGTTCCTACTTCTGTATCTATTACCGCGGCCAATAATGTAAAGCATCTGTTGCCCGGTAAGAGTGTACAGCTGAAAGCTGCTGTTTGGCCGGATACTTCTACATATAAGAAAGTAAAATGGTCTGTAGCGGATGCTACCAAGGAAGCCGGTGTTAATGTAAGTAAAAACGGTAAGGTAAGTATTGCCAAGGATGCAACTCCCGGCAACTACTTTGTAACAGCAACTGTTGTGGACAATAAGGGTAATACAGTTAATTATGGTGATGCTCCTGTTGCAGGCTCCATTATGATTACTGTGGTTGAGGGACTGGCTGTTAAGTCTATCAAGTTCAATCAGAAGACCTTGAATGTGGATATTTATGAAGATGATGTTGAGAAGAATTTGCGCGAACTGGTAACCGTTACTTATACAGACGGAACCACTGTCAGCGGTACGGAGGCTGATTTGGCATGGACCAGCAGCACTACCCGCGTGGCATCTGTAAGCAATACGACTACTAAGAACGGCATTCTTACTGCGAAGAGACCCGGCAAGACGAAGATTAAGGTCACCTCCAATGATGGGTATGGTAAGAGCGCTTCCCTTAATGTAGTGGTAGAGCAGAAGCCTACTGCGCTGTATGTTTATTCCGAGTATGATACATCTGTGATTGCACCCGGTAAGAGCATTAAGATGTATGCAGATGTTGAGCCTTACAATGTGTCCAATGACAAGGTAACTTGGAGTGTTGCCCCTATAAGCGAAAGCTATAGCGGTAAGCTGAGCATTTCCAAGGCGGGCAAGCTGAGTGCTGATAAGAAGGCCAGCGGTACTTGGAGAGTAACAGCAACTACTGTTGACACAGGTGTGGGCGAAGTACCTTTGACCAATTATTGGGATATCACTGTAACACAGGCAGCGGTAAAGAGTATTACCATGGACAAGACCATGGAATTCTTTATCCGCGGATATGAATCTGAGGTTAAACAACTGGATGTGAAGGTGGATGGTCCTGCGGATACACCTCTTTACTTCTGGACAGATAATAATCTTGTAGTATATGTGGATTCTCGCACCGGTGAGATTGATGGCTATGGTGCCGGTACGGCAAATGTTTACTGTAAGGCATTGGATGGAAGTGGCAAGACGGCTAAATGTAAGGTAACCGTAAAGGTTCCCATGTCCAGTTTGACGATTGTACCCGCTGACAACAATGACGGTATTGTTTATGTGGGCAATTCCATGAAACTGACTGCAGCAGCAGGTACATCCTATGGTATCCCCAGCAGCAAGAAGGTAAAGTGGAGTGTAGACGAAGCTTACAAGGATATAATTTCCATTAGTAGCTCCGGTGTGGTAAAAGCCAAGTCTTTGGGTAAGGGTGTTTCTGATAGTGTGAATGCTGTTGGAGCGACTGTTTATGCAGAGGCAACAGACGGAAGCGGTTTGAAGACCAGTTACACTGTAACCGTTGTGCGTAAGCTGAAGAAGTTGAATGTGAGAACAACAGAGGGCATGGTTCTGGTTACTGCTATACTGGATAATGGTTCAGAGATTGCGGCTCCTTATACGGTTAGCGTGACAGCACCCAAGAATGCCAAGGTGTCAATTATGAAGACGCAATACGGATATTTTGGAATGTTCCCTGAGGAGCCTACTACCGATAAGGAGAGCGGATTTACCAAGAGTGATGCGCTGAAGATTACCGCCAAGGTAAAACTTCAGGGTTCTAACAAAACTGCAAGTGCGTCAGTGTACATTGTCAGAACACCCAGCGGCAGTTTGTACTATGTAGAGTAGTAAAGTATATTTTCATGCACGATAATATATAAAATCAGAGGAATCGGGTTTGCCCGGTTCCTCTTTTGGTATTTTAGTACATAAAACTGCACGATTTAGTCTGATAATGTGCTAAAATTTCACTTGAAAGATTGGAAGAAAATCCCTATAATTAATTCTGTAATTTGTGTTGGCAGGGAGGGGTGAAATGAAGAAGAAAATGATTTGGATAGTAGGTGGCGCAGTAGCGGTTGTTGCTATAGTGATAGGAGTGATTCTGATTAGCAGATACGTTAGGCTAAAGAATACGGTCCCGTTGGATGAGTTTTACAAAGAAGAGTCCGTTCAGGATATTGGACCGCAGATGCCCGGAAGTGTTTCAGAACTCATCGCAGAGGTGGAGAGTGAAGAAGAGGCGAAGCAGCTTGCGGAGCAGTATGGAATTACGTTAAAAGAGGTAAATGGTACGTTGGCAATTTTTGAGACTACAGAGGATCCGCTGGCTGTACGTCAGAGAGGGTCCGCAAATGGCTGGAAAAGGCTGGATATTAATGCAACCTATTACCTTGAGGAAGATTCTACTATGCAAGCACAATAAAATTTCACAAAAAATTCACAAAAAATTTAAATTTTATTGAAAAAGTTGGTAGAAAGTGGTACGATAATGTCGCGAAAAGCGCGTTATATAAAAAGAAAGGAAGGTAAAAATGAAAAGAATGAGTAAAAAATGGCTGGCTCTCATGCTTGCTGCATCTCTTGTTATCAGTGAAGGCAGCTTTGTGAGCTTGGCGCAGACTTCAAACACTGATCCCGTAGTTGTTGCTCCGGTAGAAGAAAGTGTAGAAGAGTCTACTGAGGAAGCAAGTGAAGAGTCTTCTGAGGAAGCGACTGAAGAGTCCTCCGAGGAAGCAAGTGAAGAGTCTTCTGAGGAAGCGACTGAAGAGTCCTCTGAGGAAGCAAGTGAAGAGTCTTCCGAGGAAGCGACTGAAGAGTCTTCTGAGGAAGCAAGTGAAGAGTCTACTGAGGAAGCAGCAGAAGTAAAGATGTTCCCCGGCGTTGCAGAGGGTGTAACTCTGGGTGTAAATGATGAAGCAAACCGTGAGGATTTGCTTGCAAATATGGAAAATGCAGGTGATTTCGCTGAAGGCGTAGATTGCGTAGAGAACGAAATCCTTGTTATGGTAGATTCTGAGGATTTGGCAGAGGAGTATGCAGCTGCATTTAACGGTACTGTTAAGCAGTATATCGAAGGTGTTGCTGTAATTACTTTGAACGCAGATGCTACTCTTCCTGTAGCAAGCGTTAGAGATGCTGTTATGGCATCTGCAGATCCTGCTAACAACCTTCCTGTAGCATGGCCCAACACCATCTACAGCATTTTGCCCATCGAGCTTGATGCAGATGCAGAGCTTATTAATGAGGTAAGTGTTGCAGAGGTTGCTGCTGAGGAGCTTGTAGGTGATGTTTCTGCAAGCGATGCTACCGATGGTGACCCTGTTCTTGCACAGGGAGAGGAGTATGACAGTATTCTGGCATACAATGACCCTTATCTGAAGTCCAACGCAGGTACTAAGTATCAGTGGTTCCACTCTGCAATCGGTTCTGCATATGCTTGGAATGCCGGCTATACCGGTGCAGGCGTTAAGGTTGCAGTAATCGATACCGGTGCAGAGCTGAATCATGAGGACTTGAATGTAACCCGCTTGAAGGTTTCTTCTTGTACTAATCTTGAGGATGCTGTAGGTCATGGTTCCCATGTCTGCGGTCTGGTAGGTGCAAAGGCTAACAATGGCAAGGGTGGTACCGGTATTGCTCCCGGCGTTACTCTTTACTCCATTAAGATTTCCGATGCAAGCTCTTTTTCTACCGATGTTATTCTGGAGGCAATGACCATTGCCAAGAATCAGGGCGTGGATCTCGTAAATATGAGTTTGGGTGGTCCTGTTTACAACGGTACTTTCCAGAATAAGGTTACTGAGCTTACCAATGCAGGTATTGCTGTATTCTGTGCATCCGGTAATGAGTCTACCACCGCTTGGGCATATCCTGCAGCTTACAACGGTGCGATCAGCATCGCTGCTTTGGATAAGTCCATGCAGAGAACTTATTTCTCTAACCATGGTTCTACCATTGATTATGCAGCTCCCGGTTATGACATTTATTCTTGTTACAATCAGGGTACTAATAGCTATACCAGCATGCCCGGTACTTCTATGGCATGTCCTATTGCAGTAGGTACTGCAGCAGTAGTTCTTCAGTACGCAAGAGCAACCAAGGCATATACCGAGGTAAATGGTCCTGCAGACGTTGATAATCTGATGAAGCTGTTGAATAAGGGCGCTGTTAAGGCTGGTACCGGTACCGGTAAGGGTTATGTAAGTATCCCTAAGGCGCTGAATCTGAGCACTTCTGTAAAGGCTCCTGCAGCTCCTACTTTCAGCGTAAAGGCAGGTACCTATAATGTAGCATCTCTTAATGTAAGTCTTTCTGCAGAGAAGGGTTGTACCATTTACTATTCCCTTGATGGCAAGACTCCTACCTTTAAGAAGGGTGTTGTTACCAATGGTACTCTTTATACTAAGGCATTTGCTGTAACCGGTAAGAAGGCTGTGACTGTTAAGGCAATCGCAGTAAATAGTTCCGGTAAGATGGTAAGTAAGGTTGCTTCTGCAAAGTATACCTTGAAGCCCCTTGTAAGCGGTCTTTCCCTGACTGCACAGGGCGGTGTTACCAAGATTGCACAGGGTAAGTCTGTACAGATTAATGCAAATATCACTCCTGATTATGCAGCAAACAAGAAGCTTACTTGGACCATTGCTCCTGCAAACCAGGGTGTTACTGTTAAGAATGGTAAGGTTGCTGCAACTGCTAAGGCAACAGCAGGTACTTATACTGTTACTGCTACCACTCAGGACGGCAGCAACAAGTCTGCAGCTATTAAGATTACCGTAGCTGCTGCAAGCACCAATCCTGTAACTAAGATTCAGAAGGTAACCAAGGGTAATGTAGCTGTTATTACCGGTGGAAGCCAGAATGTTGAAATTAAGATTACCAAGAAAGATAAGACTACTAATGCGGCTGCTAATACACTTACATGGACCACTGAGAATGCAAAGGTAGCAACTGTAGTTGCATCCAGTTCCAACTATGTTACCATCAAGGGTGTTAGCAAGGGTAAGACCAACATCATTGGTAAAGCTACTGATGGTAGTGGTGTACAGCTGAAGATTCCTGTAACCGTAGGTCAGAGAGTAAGCTCTATTCTGTTGTCCGGTGGTTCTCAGGTAAATGCAGGTAAGTCTATCACCTTGAAGGCTGAGCTTAACAAGAACGGCGAGGCTCCTGCAAATAAGACTCTGAATTGGACTGTAAGCCCTGCAGACAAGGGTGTTACTGTTAAGAACGGTAAGGTAACTGCATCTAAGAATGCAACACTTGGTAACTATGTGATTACCGCGACTGCTGCAGACGGTTCCGGTACTAAGGCAACCAAGACTGTTACCGTTGTAAAGAGCCTGATTACCAATATCAAGTTGAGCACTACTAAGGCAACGCTGTTCCGTGTTGCTCCCAGCACTGCAACTACTGCAAACAAGATTACCATTCCTGTTACCGTAACCGGTGGTAATGCTGCAAACTGGGAGGTTAAGTCCAGCGCAGAGGGTATTGCAACCGCAGTTAGATCCGGCAACAATGTGGTAATTACCGCTACCGGTAATGCAACCGGTTCTGTAACCGTAACCGTAACTGCAAATGACGGTTCCAACAAGAAGGCAACCTGTAAGGTTACCGTAAAGAACCCTGCAAGCAGCCTGACCATTTCTACAACCGGCGGAAGATGTTACGATCTTGCAAGAGGTAAGTCCTTGCAGTTGAAGGCTACTTTGGGCGATGAGTTTGGTAAGCTGGATGGATCTTCTAAGAAACTGAAATGGACTAGCAGCAATACCAAGGTAATGACTGTAAGCTCCAGTGGTAAGGTTACTGCAGTAAAGAATAACGGTTATGCTACCATCACTGCAACTACCACCGATGGAAGCAACATTTCTTCCAGCGTTGTAATTTATGCAACTGCAGATATTGCACAGTTGAAGATTAGAAATAGCAGTGGTTCTACTATTTCTTCTATCCGTATTCCTGAAGGTTACAACACTACTGTTAAGGTAGCGGCATACGTAGGTATAGAGGATATGATTAGTGGTACATGGTATCCTTCCGACGACCTTTGCACAACTGTAAGCGGCAAGGGTGGCGTAGGCGTGAAGCCTAGCGGCAGTTCCCTTATTCTGGTAGGTAACAAGAAGGGTACTTATACCGTAACTGTAAAATGTCAGAACGGTAGTTCCGCAAAAGCAAACCTGAAGGTTACTGTATACTAAGTTAAAAACTTAATAGACAGAATAAATCAAAGCACCGCTCAAAGACTTGCATGAGTCAATGGGCGGTGCTTTTTGCTTTGTTTTTTCAAAAAAACTCCAGACTTCGGAATCTATGTATCCGGTGTCTGGAGTTTGTTGTTTTTATTTTAGCAGCTTGCAGCAATCATCTGCAAAATCTGATTGGCATAGGCTGTGAATGCAGCTCTGTCCTTTTTCATTTCATCTGTCAGTTCAAAATAAAGCTCCTTGCTTGCATATTCCTTCTTAAAATATGGTTGGAAGCTTCCGTCCCATTGGGGCAGATAGGCTGCCTGTTTGCGAGTGTAGCAGTTGGCGGCTGAAGCCTGAACCCGATGCTCTTTGTCCACAAAGCCTGCAACAGATTTATGCAGGGCCAGATCCTCTGTGGGAAGATAGTAGTAGTCCTTATAATTGGAATAGAAGTACTTTAACTCGCCATCCAGAATAGGAACTCTGAGAATACCTTCCCGGCCTTCGCCCTTAAAGAAGCAGTTGTTAGCCACTGCAGTAACTGTCTTGGGTAAGTCTGCAGGGAGAGCTATGGTAATTAAAAGCTCTCTGCGCAAATTGCCGTTTATGTCTCTGTATGAATTGGCCTGTACTTTTTTTGCACGCACATTCATGCTTAAGATATCGCTATAGGATAGCAGAGGAAGAATCTCTAACATACCCTTCATATCATCTGCATTGTGTAAAAACAAGGATTTCTCAGAGAATTCTCTGGGATCCTTTACATGTTCATGATAGATACCGATTAACTCGCCGCCGGAAAATACGTCATCCCGTTCAATTCCCAAGAACTGCTCTAAAGTCTTTTGCTTACAGTTGGGAAGCTTTAAAAAGGCCTTGCAGGGGGAAATCCGCTTGTAAAGATCAATTCCCTCGAATGCATCCAGACAATGAGGAATTCCCAAATGCTCGCATTTTTGAATTAGGAAGGGCAGGTCGAAATTATTGCCGTTGAAATGTATCAGATAACGGTACATGGCAGCAAAGTCAAAAAAAGCCTGCAGGATCTCAGTTTCCTGCTCGTAATTGTCTGCCATCCATTGAATAATATTCCATTGTCCGTCCTGATAATAAGCACAGCCAATCATATAAAGCTGGGAGGAGCGGGCAGTAAAGCCTGTGGTCTCAATATCCAGAAAAAGTACACTTTCCAAAGGAGCCAGCTTCTCCAGGGGATATGCAATATTAAAGTTATCCAAAACTTCTCTATAAATAGTCATAGCTCATCCTCGTAGATATTTAAAATTATCAAATACATAATACCACAAAAATGAATTTTGTAGTAGCTATTTTTATCAAAAGATAGTAAAATGAATAGAGTTAGTTAAATTTTTGTCGTGAAAGGACGAGATTATGGCGAAATTGACATTTAAGGGAGGAATTCATCCCTACGACGGCAAGGATTTGTCCAAGGATAAACCGATTAAAACAGTATTGCCTAAGGGGGAGATGGTATATCCTCTTTCCCAGCATATTGGTGCACCTGCCCAGGCGCTGGTGGCTAAGGGGGATCGTGTGCTTGCCGGACAGAAAATTGCAGAAGGCGGCGGTTTTGTGTCAGCAGCTGTATATGCAACCGTATCCGGTACAGTAAAGGCATTGGAGCCCAGACGCGTGGCTTCCGGCGATATGGTTATGAGCATAGTGGTAGATAATGACGGTCAGTACGAAGAAGTTGCTTTTGAAGGACATGACCCGGAGGATATGACCAAGGAGGAGATTATCCAGGCGATTAAGGAGGCTGGTATTGTAGGTAT
>JAZQFO010000082.1:0-9848 GCA_045539535.1 Acetatifactor sp. | reverse complement strand
CTCATGAAAAACTGGATAAACCCTTTCAATATCGGATTCCGGAGAGATTACAGGGAGTGCTGGAAACAGGCATGTGCGTTATGGTCCCCTTTGGAAACGGTAACAAGCTGATAAAAGGCTACTGTATCGCCATAAGCGGTAAATGTCAATTTGACCCTGCAAGAACAAAGGAGATACAAGGGATTGTTAAGGATGGTGTAGGGGTGGAGGACCGTATGATTGCCCTTGCGGGATGGATTCGTAAAAATTACGGTTCCACTATGATACAGGCATTGAAAACCGTGCTCCCGGCCAAGCAATCCGTTAAGAAATTAGAGCACCGCTATGTGGAGGTGCTGATGAATGCCGAGGAGCTGCAAAGTCTTCTGGGTGAAAGTAAACGCAAGAAGCAGGCCGGAAAGGTTAGAGTTCTGACAGCTCTTTTGGAGCAGGAAAAAAAGCGCACGGACAAAGTGGATGGAAACATTGTGATTCCGTACCGCTGGATTACCGGCAAATTAAATGTGTCGGCGGCTACCATAAACAGCCTGGAGAAGGCAGAGGCCATCAGGACCTTTACTACGGAGAGTTTTCGTAATCCTGTAAGTTGTGAGGGTGGTGCGACGGCACGGCCCGTAAGAACCTTAAGTGCTGAACAACAGCATATTGTGGACTCTGTACTGAAGGATTTGGATTGCGGGAATCCCCGAACCTATCTGCTTCATGGCATCACCGGAAGCGGCAAGACGGAAGTATATATCGAGTTGATTGAAGGCGTGGTAAAAAGAGGTCGTCAGGCTATTGTGCTCATACCGGAGATCGCGTTGACTTATCAGACCTTAGTCCGCTTTTACAGCCGTTTTGGGGAACGGGTCAGCGTGATGAATTCTACCCTTTCTATGGGAGAACGGTATGACCAGTGTGAGCGTGCCAAAAACGGGGAGATTGATGTGATTATCGGCCCCCGTTCTGCGCTTTTTACACCCTTCCGGAATATCGGACTGATTGTAATGGACGAGGAGCACGAGAGTAGTTATAAGAGTGAGAGTACGCCTAAATATCATGCAAGAGAGACGGCGGTGGAGGTGGCAAGACTTCACGGTGCAGGAGTGGTGCTTGGTTCGGCAACTCCCTCTATGGAATCTTTTTACCGAGCCGAAAAAGGGCAGTATCAGCTCTTTACGCTTAGTGAACGCTTGACAGGGGGAATGCTTCCCACCGTTCATACAGTGGATTTGAGAGAGGAATTAAAGAACGGTAATCGTTCTATTTTCAGTGATAAATTGCAGAGGCTTTTGGCGGACAGACTGGCCAAAGGTGAGCAAAGTATTTTGTTTTTGAACCGCAGGGGATATGCCGGTTTTGTGTCCTGCAGGGCTTGTGGTAAGGTCATGAAATGTCCCCACTGCGATGTGTCTTTATCGGAGCATGGAAACGGACGGCTGATGTGCCATTATTGCGGGTATTCGGAGCAAAAGCCTAAGGTTTGTCCTAAGTGTGGCTCCAAGTATGTGCTTGGTTTTAAGGCGGGAACCCAGCAGATTGAGGAAAAGCTAAAGGAATTGTTCCCCGGTGTGCGTACCCTTCGCATGGATGGTGATACCACCAAGCAAAAGGGAAGCCATGAGGAGATTTTATCTGCCTTTGCAGAAGGAGAGGCGGATGTTCTGATTGGTACACAGATGATTGTAAAGGGGCATGATTTTCCCAATGTGACGCTTGTGGGTGTGTTGGCAGCGGATTTGTCCTTAAGTGCATCGGATTATCGGGCGGGAGAGAGAACCTTCCAGCTTCTCACCCAGGCTGTGGGCCGTGCGGGCAGAGGCGAGATTCCCGGGGAGGCAGTGATTCAGACCTATCAGCCGGATCACTATGCAGTGGTACACGCGGCGGCTCAGGACTATACGGCTTTTTATCAGGAGGAAATCCTATACAGAGAGCTGGGGGGATATCCTCCGGCGGCCAATATGCTGGCGGTACAGATTTTTGCAAAAAGTGAACGGGTGGGTGGGCAGCTTGCCCGGATGTTGGCAGACGAAGTCAAAGGGGATGTGCTTCAGGTCCTTGGTCCTGCACCGGCTACCATCAGTAAGATAAATGATATCTATCGCTTCGTGTTTTATATTAAGAGCGGGGATTATGACAGACTGATACAGGTGAAGGATAAGCTGGAAAACTGGCTCTCAGATTGTCAGCCTGCCGAGACCCAGGTGCAGTTTGACTTTAATCCCATGAGCAGTATGTAGTCTGCAGAATCCATTTAAATTCTAAGAGGTTTTCGATGTACTTGTTACTTTTGGCAATCATATATATTGCATTTATCAGTTTGGGCTTGCCGGACTCTTTGCTTGGGGCAGCATGGCCTACCATACGGAATGATTTCGGGGTGCCGCTTTCCTATATGGGGTTGGTGTCCATGATTATTTCGGGCGGAACCATTGTTTCCAGCCTGATGTCGGAACGTCTGACCAAGAAGTTTAGTGCTAAAATCGTAACCACAGTCAGTGTCTTTTTGACGGCAGTTGCCTTGTTTGGATTTTCTACATCCACAGAATTTTACCAGCTGTGCCTGTGGGGAATTCCTTACGGATTTGGTGCAGGTGCCATTGATGCCACTTTGAATAATTACGTGGCATTGCATTACAGCTCAAAGCATATGAGCTGGCTCCACTGTTTTTGGGGCGTGGGAACTATTATCAGCCCATATATTATGAGTTATGCCCTTGCCCATACAGTGTGGAATGACGGATATCGAAGGGTGTCTTGTATTCAGTTTGGCATTGTGGCTGTTCTGGTATTGGCACTGCCTTTGTGGAAAATCAATCAAGCTACAGATGCTAAGGCGGAGAGTGCGAAGGTGCTTGGCTTAAAAGGCGCCTTGAAAATAAAGGGTGTGCCATATCTGTTGTTGGCATTTCTGGCGTATTGCGGTGCAGAGGCTACTACAATGCTTTGGGCAAGCAGTTACCTGGAAGGGACCAGAGGGGCTTCCGCAGAGGAATCAGCAGCCTTTGGCGCCTTGTTTTTTATTGGAATGACAGTGGGAAGGTTTTTGGCAGGATTTATTTCGGATAGGGTAGGAGGCAATCGAATGATTCGGCTGGGGACAGTCCTTGCCCTTTGCGGTGTGCTTTGTATTGCAATTCCTGTAAAGATGGTATCGCTTGTTGGTTTCGTTGTTATCGGATTGGGATGTGCACCGGTTTATCCTTGCATTATTCATTCCACGCCTGCCAATTTCGGTGCAGAGAACTCCCAGGGGATTATCGGTATTCAGATGGCCAGTGCTTATGTGGGCTCAACTTTTATGCCACCCCTTTTTGGATTGTTGGCGAATCACATTGATTTAAGACTGATGCCGGCTTATATTGGGCTTTTCTTTGTTTTGCTTCTTGTGATGATGAATAAGACGCAAAAAGCTGTGCAGAAAAGTTGAGGCGGATTTGTCGGTAACTATTGAGGAAAAGGAGAATTTCCTGTATAATAATAGGGTTGCGGCATGGAATGTCAAAGCAGATGTGTAAAGGAGAAGAATCATGGCAATCAGAAACATCAGAGAGATGGGCGAAGAGGTATTAAGCAAGAAATGTAAAGAGGTAACGGAGATGACTCCCCGTACCAAAGAATTGATAGAGGATATGCTAGAGACTATGTATGAGGCCAATGGTGTGGGACTTGCGGCACCTCAGGTGGGCATTTTGAAGCGTATCGTGGTAATTGATGTGACAGGTGAGGATCCTTATATCATGATAAATCCCCGCATCGTAGAGACCAGCGGTGAGCAGACCGGCCCGGAGGGATGCCTTAGCGTGCCCGGCAAGAGCGGTCAGGTAACCAGACCCAATTATGTGAAGGCTGTGGCGCTGGATGTGAATATGAAGCCCTTCGAGGTGGAGGGTACAGAGCTTCTGGCCAGAGCAATCTGCCATGAGCTGGATCATTTGGACGGACATCTTTATGTGGAAAAGGTAGAAGGCGAGCTTCAGGACGTGGTTTACGATGACGAGGATGAAGACTAATGCGGTTTTATCAATAAGGAGTGAGGCGGAATGAAAATTGTTTTTATGGGCACCCCGGATTTTGCAGTGGGTGCGTTGGAGGCTTTGATTAAAGCGGGACATGAGATTAGCGCGGTAGTGACACAGCCTGATAAGGCAAAAGGCAGAAGTGGCAAGCTTATGCCGCCTCCTGTAAAGGAAAGTGCGCTGGCACATAATATTCCCGTGATGCAGCCTGTGCGTATCAAGACGCCGGAGGCAATAGAAGAATTGAAACAATATGAAGCAGATGTGTATATTGTGGCGGCCTTTGGGCAGATTTTATCTCAGGAGATTTTGGATATCCCCCGCTATAAATCTTTGAATATTCATGCGTCCTTGCTTCCCAAATACAGAGGTGCATCCCCTATTCAGCGCGTGATTATAGACGGTGAAGAACAGACCGGTGTGACCATCATGCAGATGGATGCAGGAATTGATACCGGAGATATGCTTTACAAAAAGAGTATTGCCATTGAAAATACAGACAACTACGAGACACTTCATGACAAGCTTATGGTGTTGGGCGGTGAGGCAATCGTGGAAGCACTTGCTCTTTTGGAGGAAGGTAAAATCACTCCCGAGAAGCAGGATGATGCGTTAAGCTGTCATGCACCTTTGATTGACAAGCAGATGGGCAGACTTGATTTTACTAAGGAGGCAGTGGTGCTGGACCGCTTGATTCGAGGGGTGACACCATGGCCCAGTGCGTTTACCAGCTATCAGGGAAAACAATTAAAGGTGTGGCGTGCAGAGCCTGCTGTATCGGTTGACGGCGGCACAAGGAAACCGGGTGAGGTGCTGAAGGTGGAAAAGGATGCCTTTTATGTGGCTTGCAGTCAAGGCGCACTTCGCATTTTAGAATTACAATTGGAAGGTAAAAAACGAATGAGTACCCATGACTTCCTCTTGGGTGTGAAGGTACAATGCGGTGAAGTATTAGGCGAGTAATCAGGAGGAAATTAATGTATTACGGATTTGGATATTATTTTGATCCTACTTATCTGTTGGTGATTCTGGGCATGGTCTTAAGCCTGGCAGCCAGTGCAGGTGTGAATTCTACCATGAAAAAATACAAAATGGTCAGAAGTTCCACCGGGATGACGGGCGCTATGGCAGCAGAGCGGATTCTGCATGAGGAAGGAATCTGGGATGTGAGTATTGAGTGCCTGATGGATGACGGAGGAGACCATTATGATCCTCGGACCAAATCTGTGAGATTGTCCCAGGATGTGTTTAACGGTACCTCTGTTACGGCGGTGGCGGTGGCAGCCCACGAGTGCGGACATGCCATTCAGCATGCAAAGGGGTATGTTCCGGTATCTATTCGGTCAGCTATGGTACCTGTGGTAAATTTTGCAAGTACTATCAGTATGCCTTTGATTTTGTTAGGCGTGGTGCTTAGCTGGAATCCTGTATTGATACAGATTGGTATCTGGGCTTTTCTGGGTGTAGTATTGTTTCAGTTGGTTACTTTGCCGGTGGAATTTAATGCATCTTCCAGAGCGGTGGCTAAGATTACCCAGTATGGTCTGTTGTCAGAGGAGGAAAGAGGCGGTTGCAAGAAAGTGCTTCGGGCAGCGGCACTTACCTATGTAGCGGCAGCTGCGGCAGCTGCATTGCAGCTTTTGCGTCTGATTCTGCTTTTTGGAGGAAATCGTCGAAGAAACGATTAAGAGAGGTGACAAAAGTGGCAGAGAATACCAGAGAAATTGTGCTGGATACCTTGCTTGTATTGGAGAAGGGCGAGGAGTTTTCCCACAAACTGATAAAATCTGTTTTGGATAAATACAATTATTTGGAGGAGCGGGATAAGGCTTTTATCAAGCGCCTTACAGAAGGAACTATCGAGCGCAGGATTGAGCTGGATTATTATTTGAATGCCAATTCCAGTGTGCCGGTGCGCAAGATGAAGCCATTGATCCGATGCCTGATGCGCATGAGCGTGTACCAGCTTCTCTATATGGATAATGTGCCGGACAGTGCGGTGTGTAATGAGGCCTGTAAGTTGGCGCAAAAAAGAAAATTCGGGAATTTAAAAGGTTTTGTAAACGGCGTACTTCGAAGTATTGCCAGACAAAAGGATGCATTGCCCATGCCGGATGCCAAGAGTAAACCCATGGAGTATCTGTCCGTGAAATACTCTATGCCGCTGTGGCTGGTGGAGCTTTGGCTGGGGGCTTACGGTGCAGAACGTACAGAGAAGATGCTTAAGGGGCTTTTGGCCATTCATCCGGTATCGCTGCGTTTTCGTTCTACCTTGTCAGAGGCAGAGCGGAAAGACCTTGTGGCACAGATGGAAAAAGCGGGGGCATGCTTGAAACAGAGCGCTTTGCTGCCCTATCTGTACACGGTGGAAAATACGGAACAGATTGCCGGATTGCCGGGCTATACAGAAGGCAAATTTGTGGTGCAGGATGCCAGTTCCGCTTTGGCGGTAGAGGCTGCCGGAATCAAAAAGACTGATTTTGTGCTGGATATTTGTGCAGCGCCCGGAGGTAAGAGCATGTTTGCGGCGGAGAAAGCCGGGGAAGTGCTTTCCAGAGATGTATCAGAAAATAAGGTTTGCTTAATTGAAGAAAATATTGCCCGCATGGGTTTTGATAATATCAAGGTTGAAGTGCATGACGCTACAATAGCTGATGAAAAGCTTAAGGAGAAGGTTGATGTTGTGCTGGCGGATGTGCCCTGTTCCGGTCTGGGTGTCATGGGCAAAAAGCGAGACATAAAGTATCATATTTCTCCTGAAAAGCTGGTTTCCATAGCTGAATTGCAGAAGGAAATTATCACAAGCAGCTGGAGTTATGTAAAGCCCGGCGGAGTGCTTTTATACAGTACATGTACCATCAATCCATTAGAAAATGAGAAGATGAGTGCCTGGATTGTGGAGAACTTCCCCTTTGAGTTGGAGGAGGAGAGACAGTTTATTCCGGGAGAGGATGAGACGGACGGATTTTATTATGCAAGACTTAGAAGAAAATAAGATACAAGTGAATAAAATAGATATAAAGTCCCTGTCTTTGGAGGAGCTTTCGGCAGAGCTTGCAAAGTATGGAGAGAAGGCTTTCCGTGCCAAGCAGATGTACGAGTGGATGCATGTGAAGCTGGCAAGGGGCTTTGATGAGATGACCAATTTGTCCAAAGCTTTTCGGGAACAGTGCGCAGAACGCTATACATACACTGCTCTAAAGGCACTGCAGGTACAAGAGTCTGCCATTGACGGCACGAAGAAGTTTCTGTTTGAACTTGCGGACGGCAATGTGGTAGAGAGTGTGTGGATGCGTTATAAGCACGGCAATTCTGTTTGTATTTCCTCTCAGGTGGGATGTCGTATGGGCTGTAAATTCTGTGCCTCCACACTGGATGGTTTGGAGAGAAGCCTGCTTCCCTCGGAGATGCTGGATCAGATTTATGCCATTACCGGACTGACCGGAGAGCGTGTGTCCAATGTGGTAGTTATGGGAATTGGAGAACCTATGGACAACTATGAGAATCTGGTACAGTTTGTCCGGATGCTCACGGATGCAAACGGACTGAATATCAGTCAGAGAAATGTTACGGTATCCACCTGTGGCATTGTACCCCGTATGCGGCAACTGGCAGATGAAAAACTTCAGATTACATTGGCTTTGTCCTTGCATGCCACAACGGATGAAAAGCGCAGGAAGCTGATGCCCATTGCCAACAAGTATTCCATTGCAGAGCTTATGGATGCCTGCAAATACTATTTTGACAATACCGGACGCCGTATTACCTTTGAGTATTCCCTGGTGGGCGGCGTGAACGATACGGATGAGGATGCGGCAGAGCTTTCTGCATTGGCAGCGCCGCTTTGCTGTCATGTGAATCTGATTCCTGTGAATCCTATCAAGGAAAGAGATTTTGTACAATCAGAGGCAGCCAGAATTCAGGCTTTCAAAAATAAGCTTGAAAAAAACAAAATTCAATGTACAATAAGAAGGGAAATGGGTCGAGATATAGACGGTGCCTGTGGACAGTTAAGGCGTAAGAATCTAAAGTCCCCAGAGCATGAATAACGCCCTTTTAGGAGGAAGAAACGTGCTTAAGACGTTTTCTATTACCGATATCGGTAAGAAGAGAAAAGTGAATCAGGATTATGTATACACTTCCGAGAATCCCATTGGCAATCTGCCGAATTTGTTTATTGTGGCAGATGGTATGGGAGGACATAATGCGGGGGATTTTGCATCTAAACTTACAGTAGAAACTTTATTGGGTGAGATTGCAGATTCCTTTGAACGCAATCCGGTAATTATTTTGAGTAAGGCCATCCAGACTGCAAATGGAGTAATCCGCAAAAAGGCAGAGGAGGCTCCGGACATGGAGGGCATGGGTACTACCCTTGTGGCAGCAACCTGCCTGGGCAAGTATTTACATGTGGCCAATGTGGGAGACAGCAGACTTTATGTGGTGGGCAAGGAGATGCGCCAGATCACCAAGGATCATTCCCTGGTAGAGGAAATGGTACGCATCGGTACCATCAGCCATTCAGAGGCGCGCAACCACCCTGACAAAAATATTATTACCCGAGCCATCGGTGCGGCAAGCGAGGTGGAGCCGGATTTCTTTACGGTGGAGCTTGAGGAAGGAGACTTGGTGCTTTTGTGCTCTGACGGTTTGACCAACATGTTGGAGGACGAAGAAATCCGCATGATATTAAACAGTGGAAGGGATATTGTGGAACAGGCCCAGAGTCTTGTGGACGCAGCCAATGCAAATGGCGGCAGAGACAATATTTCCGTAGTGTTGATCGCACAGGATGAGGCGTGAGTTTAGTCTGAGAAAAGGAAAGATATATGATTAAGATAGGTATGATGATTGGTGATCGGTACGAGATCTTAGAAAAAATCGGTACCGGCGGCATGTCAGATGTATATAAAGCAAAATGTCATAAGCTAAACCGTTTCGTAGCGGTGAAGGTGTTGAAGCAGGAGTTTTCGGAGAATGGTAATTTTGTGTCCAAATTCCGTACGGAGGCCCAGGCAGCGGCAGGCCTTGCACATCCTAACATTGTAAATGTGTATGATGTAGGTGAAGAAAATGGCATTCACTACATTGTAATGGAGCTGGTAGAAGGTATTACCTTGAAGCAGTATATTGAGAAAAAAGCCAGACTTTCCTACAAAGAGGCAGTAAGTATTGCCATTCAGGTAAGTATGGGTATTGAGGCGGCGCATAACAATCACATTATTCACCGTGATATCAAGCCTCAGAATATTATGATTTCCAAGGATGGAAAGGTGAAGGTAACAGACTTGGGTATTGCCAAGGCTGCTACCAGCAATACCATTACATCCAATGTGATGGGCTCTGTCCATTATACGTCCCCCGAGCAGGCTAGAGGCGGTTACAGCGATGAGAAGAGTGATATTTACTCTCTGGGTGTGACCATGTTTGAGATGCTTACGGGAAGAGTGCCTTTTAATGGCGAGACCACTGTGGCAATTGCCATCAAACATATTCAGGAGGATTTGCCTTCTCCTAAGGAATATGTGACAGAGATTCCCACCAGTGTGGAAAATATTGTTTTAAAATGCTGTCAGAAGTCTCCGGACAGAAGATACCAGAGCATGGCTGAGCTGGTGGCAGATTTAAAACAGTCACTGATGAATCCTGATGAGAATTTTGTAGTGTTTGCAGATCCTGATATGGAGGGCGGTACCCGCGCAATCAGCGAGGGCGAAATGGCCCAGATTAAGAACCGTACTGCTTACAGCGGAGAATTTGTGGCTCGTGATGAGTCCATGCGTCTTCGTTCCGATACCGAGCAGATGTATGAGGGTGCAGCAGTAGGTGATGATGACGGGGATG
>JAZQFO010000081.1:0-19831 GCA_045539535.1 Acetatifactor sp. | reverse complement strand
GTGCAAATATCGCAGGCTTCCTTAAGGTCGCAGAGGCTATGACAGCACAGGGCGTTGTGTAAAATTTTAATAAAGTATTAAAATGCAATTGACTGAAAATGCGAGATTGCATATAATATAAGTGAAGATAGATGCGTCTATCAGGGTGTGCTGACACCTTATCAATCTGACATCTAAGCCAGTTCGTGGGCTGGCAAGTTGGGGAGCAACTGAAAAACTCCACATTTGTGCCGCGTATGGAAAGGCGGACAGTTGGCAGACAACAGAAAAATCAGCATTAAAAGAGAAAAAGGTTGTCCGAAAGGACAGCCTTTTTGCTATTTTGAGGAGAAGAGAAATGGCACGAGGTGACAAGAATGCGATATTGAAAATCATTGTAAATGCAGCTAGAAAATATGAAGAAAAACTCATTGATAAACATTTTTTGATTGTATATCAAGAGGCTGGTAAAACAAAAACAGTATGTGTTGGTTTTCGAGATATGAATTTTTTGCATATGACAGGTGTTAAGTCAAAGCTATCTGCGCAACAATTTTATTCTGCTTGTCTTGCCGGGAAACTTTCTGAGAAAGATTTTGAGATTGATAATAAGGGTAAAGTGCAGCAGAAAATGAGAGTGCTCCCTTTTCTTCCGGAATTATTATACAATAACTGTATGATAGGAGATTTCATTAATAGTGGAATATGCATTAGGGCAGATTATTTTGTTGGAAATACTAAGGCGGTTTTGAGTGTTGGATTTAGAATGGGCAAAAATGCAGATTTTCCAGTCACAATGTATAATGAGGATGTAAGAAAAATATCACAACCCACAAATAAGGTTCTAGCTATTTTTTCAAAATCTTATAACCAGCAAATCTATAACGAATGTACATATCTTTCCAAGGGACAAAAAATTGATAAGTTACCGGTTGCGGAGGATATTAAACATCTGATACACGTGAAAGAAATAGAATGATAGAAATAAATAAAACAACAATCCCTCTTGACAACTCTCCGCAAAAGAGTTATGATATAAACGCTTTAAGGCTTTAAAGTGTAACGGTTTAAAGTGCGACAAACGCTCTTGCATTTTTAGAAGCCTTCTAGTATAGTGTAGAACAATATGAAATAACTTGGAGGATCTTATGGAACAGAACAAAGGTAACTTAATTGCGTTCAGACCTGATATCAAGGTGGTGGACTGTACGCTGCGCGACGGCGGACTTGTGAATAATTTTGCATTCTCTGATGAGTTTGTGAAGGATTTGTACCGTACCAACATCAAAGCCGGTGTGGATTATATGGAGTTTGGTTATAAGGCTTCCAAGGATATTTTTAAGAAGGAAGACTATGGTAAGTGGAAGTTCTGTGAGGAAGAAGACATCCGTGCTGTTGTGGGCAATAACGATTTCGATTTGAAGATTTCCGTAATGACGGATGTAGGCAGAACAGATTACAAAAATGATATTCTGAAAAAGGAAGACAGTGTGATTGATATGGTGCGTACTGCTACCTACATTCATCAGATACCCACTGCAATCGAGATGATTCAGGATGCTCATGAAAAGGGATATGAGACCACTGTAAATATTATGGCAATCTCCAAGGTTCGTGAGGAGGAGCTTTACAATGGTCTGGAGATTCTGGCAGAGTGTGATGTGGATGTAATTTATCTGGTGGATAGCTTCGGTGCCTTTTATCCTGAGCAGGTAAGACGTCTTACTGACCGCTATATGGATATTGCAGAGAAGCATGGTAAGAAAATCGGTATTCATGCACATAACAACCAGCAGCTGGCATTTGCCAACACCATCGAAGCGGCAAGCAGAGGCGCAAGCCTTCTGGATGCAACTGTAAGCGGCATGGGCAGAGGTGCAGGTAACTGCTACATGGAATCCTTGCTGGCATTCCTTCGTAATCCCAAGTATAATCTTGTGCCGGTAATGGATTTTGTGGAGAAGTACATTAGAGCAGAGAGAGAGAAGGGCAATGTGTGGGGATATGATATTCCTTATCTGCTTACGGGAGTGTTGAATTCACATCCTTCTTCTGCGATCAAGTTTATGGGAGACAAGAGAGAGGATTATTCAAGATTTTACCAGGAGCTTCTGGACAATATGGAATAGAGATATGGAAGCAGACGTGTTCCGGCGGTCTGCTTCTTTTTTTGTCTGAAAATTTAAAGAGGTATTGTGAAAAACAACAAGAAATCCGATATACTTGACAGATGGAATGGGCTAAATTAAAATGAGGTAGGAAGTTGTTGGTTGGGAAGAGGCATTACAAATGAGTAAGGATTGGAAGAATAAATTAATATACATATTGATGGTAGCCGGGCTTGTATGGTTGTACGTCACATACGTGCCTTTTTTGCTGGATTATTATGTCTGCAGACCCGGAATGGGGTTTGGGGATTTTTATCAGATGAATGCGTTTAGTGAGGTGTTTCGATTTGAAACTGTGCTGATGGCATTCATGCTCTGTTTTCTGTTCTGTCTGACCTGGAATGGCGGACTTAGCGTAGGTATTATGTCCCTTGCGTTGTTTCTTTTGACTCATGGAAGTTATGTAAAATATCAGAACCGTAAGGAACTCTTACGTCTGGCGGACTTCCAGTTGACAGAAGCGGCAGGTATGGCGGCGGGATATCTGAAGTTTAAGCCGGACAGGTATCTGTTTATGTTATTCGGCATATTGTTTTTGTTTGTGGTATTGGGCGTGGGCGTGGAACACGTGAGAAAACACATTCTCTTCAAAAACTCGGAATACAAATTTTCTTTTAAGGATAAGAAGAGTCTTCTGTATTGTGGTGTGCGGGGAGCACTGGCGGTGGTCTTTGGCTCATTTATTTTCCTGCATACGAATTTGTTTGTTATGGACAGGGCGGAAGCTGCTAACAGTATCAAGTCCGGATACGAGGACAATGACCGCTTTATCCTGTATCATTTTGTGAAGAATGAGAGTATTACGGTTGCAGATGTGGAAAATGTGGAGGACAGCTATGACTTTCTGCTGCCGGAGGAAGAGCCTGTGGAGGAGTTGCCGAAGGTGAAGCCCAATGTAATCGTGATTATGAACGAGTCCTGGTGGAATACAGACAATATTGAGCCGGGAAATGTGAAATTTTCCAAGGACCCCATGGGTCCCTATAAATGGTTGTCTAAGCGTTGTATCACCGGACATCTTACCAGTAATGTATACGGCGGCGGCACCATCAGCTCTGAGGCAGAGTTTTTGACGGGTATCAATACCAAGTATTATGTAACCTCGTCTACAATATATGAAGAGACGCTGGATCGAAAGCTTCCTTCTCTGGTGGATTATTTTAATGCACTGGAATATGAGACCGTGGCAATCCATCCCTTCTACGGAGATTTCTACAGCAGGGATCAGGTGTATGAGACCATGGGCTTTGATGAGGCTATTTTTGAAGAGGATATGGTGAACCGCGAGATTTATAGCCGCTATATCTCTGATGACTCCCTTGTGGAGGAGATTATTGCAGAATATGAAGAAGCGGGAGAGGAAGAGAATAAATTCATCTGGTCAGTGTCTGTAGGTAATCACAGACGGACGCTGGATTACTACATAGATTCCGTGGAGGATTATGATTATCCCATTTCAGTGGATTTAAACGGTGCGCAGCTGGAAGAAGAGGATGTAGATACATTGGTCAATTATGTGAATGGTATCTACATGGCCGGTGCCGCCTACGAGAAGCTGATTAATTACTTTGCACAGAAGGAAGAGCCGGTAGTGGTGGTGATGTACGGTGACCACATTCCTAATTTCTCGGTGGAGACATTGGAGGTTCTGGGCCTTTCCAGGGAGAGCAATCCCTATGAAATGGAGCTGATGGAGACTGTTTCGGGAGATTTGCTGGCACCGGAGCATGCTTACAGTGCACTGGCGGCGGAGGATATGGAGCTTTTGGAACGGATGTATTCTGTGCCGGTGGTAATGTGGAGCAACTTTGAATTGGAGAAAGAGCCTAAGTTTCAGGGGGAGAGCATTTATTATCTGCCTCAGATGCTGATAGAGAGCGTGGGATTGCCAGAGAGTGAGATGAGCCGGATGCTGGAAAGCCAGAGAAATGTATTCCGGGCAAATGCCAGAGAATTCGTATTAGATAAGAATGGCAACCAGGTTTTGGAGTACACAGATGAGCAGATGGAGACCTTAAATCACGGCAAAATCGTGATATATGACATCCTTTTTGGTGAAAATCCACCAAAAAACATCTGGCAACCCATTACTGTATGTGAATAAATTGTTAATTTTTTATTGACATGACAGATGTGATGCTGTAATATAATTTATATAATTTTAATAATTGTAAAGTAGGATGGGACGAGAAGTGGATTTTGGCAGAAGAAAAGTTCGTTTAGGAGAAATCCTTGTAAACAGCAGATTGATAACCGAAGAACAGCTGACCGTCGCTCTTGGAGAGCATCGTAAGGCCGGCAAGAAGCTGGGTGAATACCTGATTGAGCAGAATGTGGTTACCGAGGATAACCTGGTAATGGCCCTCAGTCAGCAGCTGGGTCTGGATACGGTTGATTTGAATAATGTAACCGTGGAGAAGACGATTCTGGATATGATTCCTGTTGACGTCCTGAAGAAGAATGTAATCTTCCCCTATGGCTTCAGAGAAGACAACTTAAACGTTTTACGTGTGGCTATGGCGGATCCTCTGGATTATAATGCGCAGGATGATATTAACCTGATTACCAACTATCAGGTGGAGCCTGTAGTAGCCAGCAGCAGAAGCATTATGATGGCTATTGATAAGTTCTTCGGCCAGAAGGAAATGAGTTCCGCGCTGGAGGCTTATGCACAGGAGAAGGGTCTGACTGCACAGGCGGATGAAGAGGCAGATGAGGCGGTAAGCAATTCCCCCATCGTTACTCTGGTTAAGGAAATGATTGAAAAGGCTGCCCGTCAGCGTGCATCCGATATTCATTTAGAGCCCATGGAGACATATATCCGTGTGCGCTATCGTATCGACGGTGCGCTGTATGAGCGTATGAGATATAGTCCCAGTGTGCTTTCCTCTGTTATCGCCCGTATCAAGATTATCGGCGGTATGGATATTTCCGAGAAGAGAAAGCCTCAGGACGGACGTATTACCCAGATGGTAGACCGTGTAGAGTACGATATCCGTGTATCTATTCTTCCTACCGTATATGGCGAGAAAGTGGTAATGCGTCTTGCTATGAAGACTGCACTTAACAGAGAGAAGAGCCAGCTGGGTCTTAAGCCCAACGAGATGGCGCAGCTTGACCATATTTTGAAAAACCCCAACGGTATTATTCTGGTAACCGGTCCTACCGGTTCCGGTAAATCAACCACTCTATATACCGCTCTTAGTGAGCTGAATACAGAAGATGTTAACATCATCACCGTTGAGGACCCCGTCGAGGCGAATATCGATGGTATCAATCAGGTACAGTCCAACAACAAAGCAAACCTGACCTTCGCGTCGGGGCTTCGTTCCATCTTGCGTCAGGACCCTGATATCATCATGATCGGTGAGATTCGAGACGAGGGGGCGGGGGGAATCGCAGTACAGGCGTGTATTACGGGGCACTTGGTTGTAAGTACCCTGCATACCAACTCTACAGCAGCTACCGTAACTCGTTTGGAGGATATGGGTCTGGAGTCCTACCTGGTAGCGGACTCTGTAGTAGGTATCGTGGCACAGCGTCTGGTGCGTAGACTTTGTCCTGCATGCAAGAAGCCAATACAGGCGGATGCGGATGAGAAGAAGCTTATGAATATTCCTGAGGATCAGGAAGTGACGATTTATCAGCCCTGTGGTTGTCCCCAGTGTGCGGAAACCGGCTACAAGGGCCGAATTGGTGTGTACGAGATTATGGTTATGTCTCCTGACCTTAAGCGTATCATTAGTAAAAAAGAAGGTACGGAGAAGTTAAAAGAACAGGCATTGAAAGAGGGCATGAAAACCCTGCGTATGAGTGCTACGGAGTATGTGCTTGACGGTACTACATCGTTTAATGAGATGCTTCGTGTATCCTTTGATGAATAAGAATAAATGAACCGGGAGGATAAGAAATGCCAGCATATTCATATGTTGCCATGGATAAAACAGGCAAAGAGGTAAAGGGCACCATCGATGCGGATAGCATCGACCAGGCAAGAGCGGAGGCCAAGGCGAAGGAGTTAACGCTGATCAGCCTGAAGGAACAGACCCTTCTAAATAAGGATATTAACATTGGCGGCGGCGGTAAGAAGCCCAAGGCAAGAGATTTGGGTGTTATGTGTCGTCAGTTCGTAAGTATGATCAGAGCCGGTGTAACCATGATAGAGGCTCTGAAGATGTTAACCGAGCAGACAGAGAATAAGAGACTGAAGGAAACTCTTCGAGAGGTGCGTATCGGTGTAGAGCGAGGCGATTCCCTTGCGGCATCTATGGCACAGCACCCCAAGATTTTCCCTGAGATTATGATTAACATGGTAACAGCCGGTGAGGCCTCCGGTAATCTGGACGTGGCGCTGGATAGAGTATCTGACCAGCTGGAGAACACAGCGAAGACTCAGGCTATGGTTAAGAAGGCTATGATTTACCCTGTAGCGGTTTTAATTATCGCCATCGTGGTATCTGTAGTTATGCTGATTGTGGTACTTCCTAACTATGCAAATATGTTTGCGGATATGGGTACGGAGCTTCCCGGTATTACCAAGATGTATATGGCCATGAGTAATTTCCTGATGGATTATTGGTTCATCATTGTGCCTGTGGTTGTAGCATTGATTATCGGCGTAAAGACCTTTGCGGGTACGGATTTGGGAAGACATGTATTTGACAAGGCTGCTCTTAAGATTCCTGTTTTGAACAATCTGACCATTAAGTCTGCGTCTTCCATGACGGCAAGAACCTTGAGTACCCTGCTGGCATCCGGTGTACCTCTCATTGAGGCGGTGGGTATTGTGTCCGGTGTTGTAAGCAATGTATACTTCAAGGAAGCATTGGTTGCAGCCCAGGAGGAGATTACCATCGGTATGCCCTTGTCCAGACCTTTGGAGGAGTGTGGCTTGTTCCCTCCTATGGTATACCATATGATTCGTATCGGTGAGGAAGCCGGTAACAGTGAGGAAATGATGGATAAGCTGGCAGATTACTATGATGAAGAGGTGGAGATGGCGGTAGCTTCCCTGATGTCCGCTATGGAGCCTATGATTATCGTAGTACTGGCCGGTGTCTGCGGCGGTTTGATTGCGGCATGTATGGCACCTATGCTTACCATGTACGAGTCCCTGGGCAACATCTAAAAGGCCCATGCTAAAACGCATTAACCACTCTGTGTAGGGACGGGGTGATTAAGTAGATAAAACAAAACAACACAAGTAAAGGAGAAGATGTATTATGAAAAAAATGAACAACAAAGGTTTCTCTCTCGTAGAGCTGATTATCGTTATTGCTATCATGGCAGTACTTATGGGTGTACTTGCTCCCCAGCTTCTGAAGTATGTTGAGGATTCTCGTCAGCAGACCGACCTTACTGCAGTAGCAGAGGTTGAGAACGCAGTTAAGATTGCTTGCTCCATCGAAGAGATTTATGACTATATCGTTGAGGAGGATGGTGCTACAGTTACAGTTTCTGATGGTAAAGAGTATGATCCTGCATCCAGCGATCTTGTAGAGGCTGAGCTTGGCACTTCCATTCCCGACCCTATCGAGTTCTCTTCCAAGATGTACAAGAATGAGACTGCAACCATCACCATTGGGTTCGATGAAAATGGTAATGTTTCTGTTACCACTGAGTGGTCCGGCGGCGATGCAGCAGAGGAAGAGGCAGGCGAGTAATACTCACCTAACCAATCAGTTTTAAATTAACTATTACGTTTTGAAAGGACACACCCTACAATGCTACCTATCATAATTCTCTACATAATCGTATTTATATACGGCATCCTAATCGGTAGCTTCTTAAATGTACTCATTTACAGAATACCGAAGAAAGAGAATTTTGTGAAAACCAGATCCCACTGCATGAGCTGTGGATATCAGTTAAAATGGTACGATTTAGTACCCCTGTTTAGCTGGCTGGCTTTGGGTGGCAAGTGTCGCAAATGCAAAACGAAAATTTCCGTTCAGTACCCTCTGATAGAGGGTCTGAACGGGGTATTGTACTTGGCGGTATTCGCCAAATACGGTTTTAGCGTAGATTCCCTAGTCTACTGCTTACTGTTCAGTGCACTCCTTGCTTTGAGTGTAATTGATTTTAGGACCTACGAGATTCCCGTAGGCTTCAATTATTTCATACTGGCGCTGGGGCTGATTAACGTATTTATGAATTTATCTAACTGGCTGGAATACGTAATCGGCCTCCTGGCCGTCAGTGCAGTTCTTACGATTTTGTACTATGCTTCCAAGGGCAGAGCCATTGGAGGCGGAGATGTGAAGCTGATGGCAGCTACCGGGCTTCTCATCGGATGGAAGCTGAATGTACTGGCCTTTTTACTTGGTTGTATCTTAGGTTCAGTGATACATATTATTCGGATGAAGGTTTCCGGTGAGGATCATGTGCTTGCTATGGGACCTTATTTGGCCGCAGGTGTGGCGATTGCCGTGATGTTCGGCAATGAATTCCTAAGCTGGTATTTGGGCGGCATGGGAATTGTGATTTAAATTTTTTAAAGAATTAATTAATCGTTTAAGTGTAAGTAATATTGAGTGCGAAAGTTATTTTGTTTACAACAAAAAGACTATAGATTTAAAAACTTTTATGGAGGGTACATTAGAATGGCAAAAGTACTTACTATCGAGCTTGGACATTCCGTAATCAAGCTTTGCGAGATGGACTACAAAGCAAAGAAACCTAAAATTTATCAGTGTCAGGAGGCAATTACTCCTCTGGGTGCTGTAAATGACGGTTATATTGCGGATAATAAAATGAAGGATTTGGCATATGCCATCAAAGAGACTATTGCCCGTAATGGTATCAAGACCAAGAAGGTAATCTTCACTGTTGCATCTGCTAAGATTATTAACCGTGAGGTTACTGTACCTGCTGTAAAAGAGGCACAGATTAGTTCTGTAGTACAGGCTAACTTAAGTGAATATTTCCCCGTATCCCTGGCGGATTACGAGGTTACCCAGTCCCTGATTCAGACCATCTCCGGCGGTGCTGACAATGGTAAGCACAGAGTATTGGTATTCGCAGCTGAGAGAGCAATGATTGACTCCTACAAGAAGCTGGCACAGGCTTGTGGACTGGATATGCTGAATGTATGCTGTAGTGGTGCAAGTATCATCGAGGCAGCAAGAGGCCGTGCGACTGCAGGTTGTCAGGCTATCGTGAAGATGGAGGAAAAGTATTCCATTATCAGTGTTATGAAGGATGGCGTATTGCTCCTTCAGAGAAGTATCAACTACGGTGTAGGCGATGCCATGAACGAGGTTGCTACCCAGCCCAGCTTTGCTGCAGGTGACACCCTGGGTGTATGGCGTCTGATTACCAGACAGAACTGTACCAACGAGCAGGTTTCCAATGTGCAGGCTGCGGGTCGTCCTGAGGCGAGAGAGGCAGTTAGCGAGGCACTGACTCCTTTGCTCAATGGTATCGTAAGAGTGTTCGACTATTTCAACTCTCATTTCGATGGCAATGAAATCGATAATGTATCCATCATCGGTTTGGGTGCTCAGTTTATTGGTGTTCCTGAGATTTTGGGTGAGACCCTTGGTATTGTGTGCCGTAAGGCAGGTATGTTCCAGGATTTGGATGCACAGGATTCTGACGTTAAGCAGAAGAGTGATGCATACTTCTCCTGTATCGGTGCAGGCTTTGCAGCAGATGGTTTCCTCCATGAGGACAGCAAGGGCAAGATGAGCAAGGAGCCCAACTATACGCTCCTGTCTGTATTGATTGTTATTTTGGCAGTTGTTGTATGTGCAGTGCTGTTTTTTACTTCTTACATGCCTTATTTGGATGAGGTGGAGAATGAGAAGCAGTTGAATGAGGATCTGGCAACTTATCAGGAAGGTAAGGAAGCCTATGACCAGTATGTAGCTACCCAGAAGCTGTACAATGATGTATTAATCGGTACCAATTTCTCCAAGCAGCCTAATGACAATTTGCTTTTGTTCCTGGATGAGCTGCAGAAGAAGCTTCCCAATGAAGTATATTTGGATGAGTTCTCCTCTGATGATGAGCAGTGTGTCATGATTATGTATGTAAAGAATCAGATGGTTGCTGCTAAGACTGTAAATACCCTGCGTGAGTTCGAGAGCGTTATGGATGTTTATGTAGAGACCTATAATGACGAAGAGCCCGATGAGGATTCTGTATTCTTTGACGAAGATGCCCTTGAGGAGGGTGCTGCTACCAATGAAGAGGATGAGGAAGAGGAAATCCTTGTTCAGAAGCAGGCTTATACCAAACTTGTGGTGAACTGTGTATACTATCCTGTAGTGGACGAAGTAGAGACAGAGGACACCGGCAAGAAGAAGAAATAAGCGGAGGGTATTAAGATGAAGAAGTTTAAGAGCAAACAGGTATTTTTAGCTATTTTGGCAATAGCATTTGTAGCAGTAGTTGCAGTATATATGCTGGTGTATACTAAGTATAACGACCAGACAGAGGCTCTGAAGAAGTCCAACAAGGCACTGAAGGAGCAGGTTGATGAGCTTTATGTGTATTACGAGAACAGAACACAGTATCGTACCGACACTGCAAATATGCAGAAGGGTATCAACGATATGACGCTGGATTATACCAGTGAGGCCAACGAAGAAGATTTTATCATGACTGCTGTAGCTATGCAGGCTGCAGGCATCATCAACTATGATAAGGTGAATATTGACACTGAGGAAGTGATTCACACAGTTCCCGTGGAGACCGTAGAGGGTGCGAAGTTTAATGTTAGTGCAGATTCTGATGAGGAGAAAGAGGTTCAGCCCATCGAGTTCTATCAGAGACGTGCAAGCTATGCAAACACCACAGACTATGCGAATCTGAAGAAGTGTCTTCAGGTTGTATTTGATAATCCTTACAGAGTAGGTATCAACAATGTCTCTTACAAGAGAGAGAAGGAAGAGAACAACTTCATCAAGGGTACCATCGATATCACTTACTATACCATTCAGGGTATGGATAAAGGGTACGAGTATCCTGCAATGGACAATTACATGGCAGGTGTTGAGGATCTGTTTGGCAAGATGAAGCTTGGTGAGGATGAAGAGAGAGAATCTTCTGAAGAGTAATTTTAGGAAAGCATATGGGTTAGTGTGGCTATGAAGATGATGAGAATGCTGAAGAATGTGAAACTAAATAACAAGGGTATGTCTTTGGTTGAGATTATTGTAGCTGTGGCAGTATTTACAATTGTTGCAGTACCTACCATTGCTATTATGGCATCCGCATCCGGTACCAACCTTGACTCCAGATTGCGCCAGAGGGCTACTGTTGTGGGTGAAAGCGTAATGGAGAGTTTCAAGGCATATGATATGGAGGCGCTTTGTAAGCAGTTTAGAGGCGGTACTTTCAAAGGTGTTACCGATGGCGGTGCTACTACTATGTCCGTGGTGGCTCAGTATGGCGCTGCAGAAGGTTCTCCATTCCGTCCTGATGATGAGTTGGATCAGGATGCAACCGGCTACATCTTCAGAGCCAATGATGTAATCTCTGAGGGCCAGCACTACGATATTAAGGTCGAGGTAAAGCCTATTGTAACCGGTCCCCATATTATCAGAATGGACTCAATCAATGAGTATTCCGATGCAATTGTTAATTTTGATGAAGCATTTAATACTCGTCTTGTTGGTGAGATGAACACCAAGGCAAAGGAGAATTTCCTGGCTGCATTTCCTACTCGATCAGAGGGAGATATCAGAAATGTAGAGTTTAAGAATTTCAAGAGAACCTTTACCATTACGGTAAATGATGTGGACAATGTACAGCAGGTACTTGTAACGGTCAGCTGCACATGTGAGGCTACGGTAACCTATCAGGCTCCTACGGGAGGCGGTACCCTCGACGTAGACTTTGATGCTACGGATATGGCTACAGATATTACCATGCCTTTCCCTGAGTCCACCGATTACGAGCTGGTAGCATATGACAACAGCTCTACCATTGCAGGCACCACGGTAAATGGTAAGAAGTGTAAGCTGAACCAGATTTATTTTAATTATTACCCTGCTTATGAGAAGATTTTTGGCGAAGGTGCTGAGGATGAGATTATTGTAGATGCAAGTCTGTCTACCTTGTATGACCCCAGCATAACCGATGAGCCTGAGGCAGAAGGCTACATGCCTTTGCGTGTAAATATCGCGAAGCAGAAATATTCCAGTATTTCGACTACAGAATTAAACAACGAAGAGGTAAACTATACCGTCAGTGTAGACGGTAATATTGCCGGTGGTGGCCGGGCAGTTGTTTTTACCAATTATGGTATGAATCTTAGCGGCGAGAGCGGAGTTCTTACGGAGGTACATCCTACCGGATTTTGGGAGGCTTCTAGTTTTATGGAAGCAGCATATGGAGAAGTGAATCTTCTGTATTCTGTGGAAGTTCATGTATATGAGCATGCAGAGGGTGATGATGAGACCAAGAATGAAGTTGCAACATTTGTTGGAACAAAGAATGATTAGAGAGGTGTTTTCATGATGAAGAGTAGAATAAAGCGCCTGGATAACAAGGGTTCTGCGTTGCTGACAGTAGTACTGGTTGTAACCTTTTTGACGATTTTGGCAACAATCCTTCTGTATATCACAGGAATGAACTTTCAGATTAAGCAGGCTGATTATCAGAACAAGAAGAATTTCTATAAGGGTGAAGAAGCACTGGAGATGGTTAGAGCCAGATTGATGGCGGATGTATCTGAGGCGGCAGTTTTGGCCAATCAGGATATGATGTGTAATTATTCATCTATGGGATCTGAGGACCTTAGAGTGAACCAGTACAATGTTTATTTTACAGAGCATCTGCAGGAAATTTGGGATGCTAAGCTGGTAACAAGAGGAAGTTGGGACAATTTATTGAACCATTATATGGATCTTTCTGATGCGTCAGATTATACCCTGACAATGGATTTGGACACCTATGATGCCAACCACAACGGCTCCCTTTCCTCTGATGAGGCGTTGGAGATTACAGAGCACCAGGGAATGATTATTATTCATGGCATTGAGCTTAAGTATATCAATCCCGACAATAAGCTTGCAACGAAGATTTCTACAGATTTTAGAATTACAGCACCGGAGCTTGACTGGTCTGCATACGGCACCAAGATGGCACTTGACGAGGGCGTATCAGCAGAGGCAGCGGGCACTAAGGAAATGGTTAATCCTTGTGACAGTGTTGTGTATACTGAGTGGAAGAAGGAGTAAGCAAATGGGTGGTAAATTCAAGAATGACAACAGAGGACTTTCCCTTGTGGAAGTATTGGTTGTAGTTGCAATCATGGCTGTGGTGGGCAGTGTGGGTATCATGGGTATCAATGCCATGAGCGGTAAGCCTGCACAGAAATGTTCCCAGCAGATTATTTACTCTTTGGAAAAACACCGTACCTCTACCATGGGTAAGATTAATGCCAAGTATGTATTAACAACCGATGATAACGGTAAGGTTATCGCAGAAGAGTACTTGACCAATGAGGACACCATGCCTTCTGACCCTACAACGGTTCATAAACTTGGAGATAAGAGAACGAAAGTAACATATATATGCAATGGAACTACGAAAAATATTGCAGAGAATCCGCTGACTTTGCAGTTTAACAGATCCAGCGGTGCATTTGAGCAACAGGCTGACGGCACGTATTGCACCCAGATTATCGTTGAACGAGGCGGAAGAACATACAATATCAAATTAGTACCCTTAACAGGAAAGGTTTATGCCGAGTAGAATCGGAGGCAAAAAGGAGGACAAAAAAATGTTTATGCAAAAGTTGCGTAGAGACAAAAGAGGTTTGTCACTAATCGAACTTATCTGTGCAATAGCAATTCTTGCCATTATCAGCACAACCATCGGTGGTGCAATGGTATTTGCAAGTAATTCCTATCGCCATGGTTCTGTGGACACAGCGCTTCAGCAGGAAACACAGTTTGCTGTCAACGCAATCGAATCTCTGATCATTGATGCAACACAGACCGTGGATTTTGCAGGTGGTGTACTGACTATTACCAATACGGATTATACTTATGTGATTACGTATGATGCAGTGGCACAGACCCTTCGTTATACACAGTTTGTAACAGGGGATCCGGATACAGTTGTAGCAGAAAATGAGCTACTGGCAAGCCATGTAACATCCTTTGATATTAATGCGGATGAATTTGCAGTATCTAGAAATGTACTGATTGAGATTGGCATGGAGAATGGTAAGAGTTCCTTTACCTCCAATTACAATATTACATCCCGTAATGACGCAAGCGCAGGTGATGCACCTGATATCGTAGCGCAGATTAACTGTGAGAATCTGTTGGTATTGGAGCCCAATCAGGAGTACATCTTAGGTGTATCCGTTGTACGTCCTCCTGATACCGGTTATGGTGTGAGCTTGGACGGCAATGAGTCTATCGATACTACTGCAGCTAAGCTTGCAGCAGGTGGTGTTAAGATTAAGCTGGGTGCAACCGAGACCGGTGGTGATGACGCAACCTTCAGATTATTGATTACCACCAGTGCAACAGACGGCGAGGGTAACCCCTTCACCAAGTGGGTAACCATTCGTGTAAGACGTACTCTGAGTGTTGATATTGACAGCCCCAGCCTGGTAAGCGGTGATGCATTCAAAGAAGGCGCTATTTATACCTCCACTGCAATGCCTCTGGGTAGCTTCCTTGCGGAGGACACAGGTGCAACCTATGATACCGGAGAGCATGCTTATATTAATCCTAATACCATCAGATGGTCATTCTCTATGAGTGATGGCAGTGCTGCTTCTGAATGGATGGAAGTAGTAGAGACCGGTACAGAGGATAATACCGTAAAGATTAGACTGAAGCAGGATTTGCCTACCGGTAAAGGTATTATGTTTAAGGCTACCGCACTTCATTCTCATGGTGATCAGAGAGGCGGTGTTTGGTCTAATAAGGCTTCCAGACAGAATGTAGCAAAGACCCAGTATGCAGATGTATTTGGCGAGGTTGAGCTGGTGAAGACCCAGGGCGATTCCTTGTTCCTGCGTGGTGATGACTTTAATGTGCCTATTATTCGTAAGTTGGAAGATATTATTAAAGCGGATTATGAGAGAAATGGGGTTCCTTATGATCCGGATCATCAAGGTTATAACGCTGGATATACTGGTAACCATCATATTCGTTATAAATCTCAAGATAGCGATTCCCAATCAGTTGGTTATTCTGCGTGGAAGAAATTGGCTGAGCAGGGTCAGGATTGTACGATTATCAAATTTAATGCTGCAGATCTTGCCGATATGCGTTACATGGAGACCTATGATTTAGACTTGGTTTATAGTTTCACGTATCAGGATAAGGATAATAATACGCATACTTATCCCATGTATTTTGACCCTACTGATCCCACAGATGAAAAGCTTCATCCGGAGGATATCTATAGCTGGGTAATTGATCCTATCGGTATTGTATTTGGCCAGTGTCAGACAGATAGTAATACGCCTATCAATTTGAGTGAAGAAGGATATTTGTATGAAGGTGGCAAGGCGATAGGTAGTCTTAATAATCCTTTACAGTTGACGCAGAGTCATAATACCAAGATTACCTATACCAACATTGGTCCCGGTTCTAACTGGAAAGCAGGTGTAAACAACTTGTTATCTGCTCGTCCTATTATTTATGAGTGGAGTGGATCCGCATGGGTATATAAGGGCGACATACAGATGACGAATGCATTTGATGGTGGAAGCCGACAGACCGGTACCTTGGTATTTGGTACGGTGAATGGTTTTACTAAGGGCAAGACATATAAGATGATTATCGGTGACAAGATGAAGGATGCATCCGGTAATGTAATCTGTGATGAGAATAATGTTCCGACTTATCCCGGTCAGATTTATACTGCGGATACCGGTTGGGAGACTTATTCTTTGAACAACAGTGCTGGTACAGCTGCCAGAGGCCTTATTTATTTCCAGTTGAACTAAGCTAATTATTTAATTCGTCATTTAAAATTCAAGAACTGCATAAACAATAAGCTCCCTCTTTAGCAGGTAAGCGACAAGACTTATCCGCTAAGGAGGGAGCTTTTTTGCGCAAAACAACACGGGAAGATTATCGTAGGAGTGGTTCTTTTGAAGTGATATATTACAAACGTTTAGAAAGGGGAAAGAAATGAAACACACAAGAAGAGTAATTGCGTGGATTCTGGCATTGGCAATGCTTATTACGAATGTGGATTATGTTCGTGCGGCAAATGCATCCGGCCAGACATCCACAAACATCATTCAGGACATTCTGGATGACGTATCTGCAGACCTTGTTACCGATGGGGATGCAGATGATGTTAATGTGTCTGAAAATGAGGTGGAAGTATCTGAGAATGAAGTAGGAGTGTCCGAGAACGAAGTACCCGGGGAAGATGTAAGCGAGGGTGAAGTGTCTGAGGGCGATGTAAGTGAAGGGGACGTTTCTGAGGGCGATGTAAGTGAAGGGGATGTTTCGATTTCGGCATATAGCGGTGAAGTTTGCGGCATAACATGGGAATTGGATACGTCAGGTGTATTAACTATTTCCGGAAGACAGGATGATAATACTTATTTTGATGCACCTTGGTTAAAATATAGCAGTAGAATTAAAAAAGTTGTTGTTAATGCGGAAAATGTAAATTCGACCAGAGGTTGGTTTTATAATTGTGTTAATGCATGGTTGTTTGATTTTTCGGATTTTGACACTTCAACTGTAACAGATATGTCTTATATGTTTCAGAAGTGTTCAAGTTTATCAGCTGTCAATATTTATGATATGGATACGTCAAATGTTACAACTATGTATGCCATGTTTAAAGATTGTGAGAACTTGCGATATTTAAATTTATCAACTTTTGACACATCAAAAGTAACAGACATGTCTTTTATGTTTGATAATTGTACCATGATTAAGACAATAAATGTATCCTCATTTGATACATCAAAAGTAACAAATATGAAATACATGTTCGGTGATTGTGAAAGTTTAATTTCTTTGGATTTGTCAAGTTTTGACATGTCAAAAGTGACGGATGCAACAGATATGTTTGAATACTGTAGATCAATTATTAGGATTTACACATTTAGAAATTTAAAAATAGATGTAGACTTGCCACGGAAACCCATGTATGATGGCGGAAGCAGTGAACATAACGTCTTTCCTAAAAATTCATCGGAAAGTATTATGCTGTGTTACTTAGGGGGGGATTCAGATGACCCCAGTGGTTCGGGAGATGAACCTTTTGATGCCAATATTGTCGTTTGTGATAATAAAACGGGCAATCCTATAGCTGGAGCTATTGTTACGTTTGATAATTCTATGAATGTAACCGGAGAGGATGGAATTTTTTCGGTAACAACATCTAAGAGAGAGGCGCAACCTATAAATATTTCACATAGCAAATATATGACATACAGTGAGAGTTTGAGTCTTCTTCCGGGTAATAATTATGTATATATGACTCCGAATATTAAAATCGAAGTTACTACACCAAGTGTCTCTGCAGATGTTAAGCTTGAGAATAGCTTCACACTTGATGGAGAGTCATTAAAATGGCTTGATATAGAGTACAAATTGGACATGGATAAAATTGGTGCAGATAAACTTCCGTTTGGCTTTGAATATGATACAGAGAAACAGACGTATAAATTTACATTTGGTGTAAATTGTGATGATGAAGATTTTGGACCAAACAAAACTGCTTATGATGCTGTAAAAGCAGTTTGTACAAATGTGCGAAATACAAAGGCAGGTAAGGAAGCAAAAGATTTCATGTTGAATCATTGTTACCCAACAAAAGGTAGCTATGGTATAGATGCGAATTTTGCTATAATGGGTTATATTGAGTATAATATGCAGGATGGAACTCTTAAGGAAAGCGGAGCAGTTATAGCTATGTCGGGAAAGGGTAGTTTATCATGGTATCCTCCGTTTTTCTTGCCAATATACGTTAAAGGCACTTTAGAATTATCTGCTACAGGAGAACTAGCGGTTACTTTTGCTGATGATGAATTAGGGTTTACAGCGATGTTAAAATTTGAAGAAGCTTTAGGAATTGGCGCAGGAGTTGGTATTGAATGCGCACATGCAGAGGTTGGAGCAAAGGTAAAGCTATCGCAGGAACTGGATTTGACAAAACCGTTTAATCCATTCAATCCAAAGGCAGATATGACTGTGCGTATAAATGGATCAGTGTATGGGGAAATTGTCTTGTGGATTGTTTCTGCATATAGAGAGATTGAATTTTCAAAAGAAGGCCTTCAAATATGGCCCCTGCCTGAACCTGAATCAGGTGGTGGAGCGGGAGCACCATTTTCGGCGAATGAATTATCACTTAATACATCAGAGATGAAATTGTTGTCTCGAGATTATGAGATATATCAAGCAACACCTATAGGACAATCATTTTTGTTGCATGATGTATATAATAATCCCAATGTACAGATGGTGCGGTTACAGAATGGTACAATGGTGGCCGTATGGTTGACTGATATGGGAGAGAAGTCATCGGCGAACAGAACAACATTGGTTTATTCTGTGAATAATGGTTTGGGTTGGAGTGCTTCGGAGCCGATATGTGAGACAGGTAGAGGTGACTTTTATCCTTATCTTACGGCAAAGGGTAATAAGGCAGCATTGGTTTATACAAATATGGATAAGGAACTGCCGGACACCGCAACAGTAGAGGACTTTGCAGCACATGCAGACCTTTATACGGCAGTATTTGAAAATGGAGAATTCTCAACACCGGAGCCTATGACAGAATCCAGAGAAAAGATGGCTGAGATGAATTCTAAGATTGCCATGGATGGAGATAAGCTGGCGGTAGTATGGTTAGAAAATTCAGTGAATGATCCATATCTTAGAAATGGTAGCAATGCACTTTATTTGAGTACATATGACAATGGTAAGTGGACAGAGGAAAAGATTGCAGATAAGGTGACCATGATTGATTCTATGGCAGTATCCTTTATTAACGGCGAGCCTAATGTTGCTTACACCGTTGATGCAGATGGTCAGATAAGTACAACTAAAGATATTGAATTATACCATTGGGTTGATAAGAAAGTTACCCGTGTAACCTCTGATAAAAAAGTAGATTCCAATGTTCAATTTTTAGGAAGTAAGTTATATTGGAGTTCCAATGGAGAAGTAATGCAGGCAAATGTAAATAATTTGCAAGAAGTTACTTCCACTGGTATTACAGATACTCAAGATATGATGGTTATAGAAAATGGAAATGACAAAACTATTATGTTTGTTGGATCTAGTGGTATCAATAGTGAATTATATGTAGCTGAGGAGACAGATGGTGTCTTTGGAAAACCAGTTCCGGTAACAGGCAATGGAAACCAAATTACCGATTATGCAGCAGTCTATAATTCGAATGGTGAATTAACAGCAATATATTTTGACCGTGAAGTGGTATATGATGAAAATGTGGAAGCAGCATCTGTTATGACGGAAACTACCCAGACCGCTTCCTCCATCTTCGGTGCCACCAACATGCATGTATGTCAGGACCTTGCAGCGCACAATGTCATTCTGCGTGATGCATGGTATAGCATGTGGGATCTCACCGCTGACAACCTCCTCCCCATCTCCTTGGAGCTTTACAACGCAAGCAGTGAACCCCTGACCTCTGTTACCGTTTCCCTGAATGCAGACGGACAGGCGTTCTACACCGAGACAGTAGCTTGCGATATCGAAGCTAAC
>JAZQFO010000080.1:0-4893 GCA_045539535.1 Acetatifactor sp. | reverse complement strand
CACTTTGCAGAATACGGAGGATTCATAAGCACCATATTAAAATCTGTTTCTTCGCCTGTTGGCCAATCCCCATCAAGGGTATCGCCATTGCGAAGCTTCTGATTTTCAGGCATGATTCCATGCAAAAACATATTCATTCTGGCAAGATTGTAAGTAGATGTCATTAACTCCTGCCCATAATATCTAATATTTCTTGGATATAATGAATACTTTTTTGCATTCAACAGAAGCGATCCCGAACCCATACAAGGGTCATATACTGACAATCCCATTTTCTCCTCTTGCCCTGTTATTGCAATTTTCGTTAAAATTTTGGATACTGCCTGCGGTGTATAGAACTCTCCAGCCTTCTTTCCGGTTTCAGATGCAAACTGTCCAATCAAATATTCATATGCATTACCTAATACATCTGAATCTGAATTTAACAAATCTGCCTTATCAATCTCTTTTATAAGATTAGAAATGGTATCACTCTGCTTTTGGTCTCCGGTTCCTAATCGATTGGAATACAAATCAATATCCGTAAACAAATCAGCAAACAACGGGTCACTCTGTTCAATATTGTTAAATGCCTTCTGCAAAGACTCTCTGTTAAAAGCATTATTTCTTGCAGCTTCTGCGAAACAAGTATATGTAAGCTCCGGTTCGATTACATAATGGAACTCTGCTTTAATCTGCTCCTTTAATTCCTCTGCACTTTCATCCTCCAGTGCTTCTATATACGCTTCAAGAGCCACCTTCAATGATTCCGGTTTTTCATCATAAATCAAATCATACACCTTAATCAAAAAGGAATCGGACAAGTATTTGTAGAAAACAATTCCCAACAAATAATCTTTATATTCATTTGCATCCATCTTAGAGCGTAATATATCTGCTCCACTCCACAACACGCTTATTAGATCTTTACTGTTCTCTAATTCTGCCATTCTTACATTCCTCCATTGTCTCTTTCGATTTCATACATTGCTACATTTTCATTGTTTACCATCTTAAAAGTCATTTTTCCAAACTACTACTTAGAAATACTGCTATGTATTAGTATTTGTCCATAACGATCTATTTTCCACTCGTTCACTTACCATGCAACATCCTCCCAATTTTAAACATACGATTGTTTACATCGATAGTTTTAGTATATCACAACAACACCTTGCTCGCAATCCGGATGTATAAGAACATGCTTGCACATTCACTGAAAACACAATCTCCTTTTTCACATTTCATCATAAAATCCATTACAAAAAGCGAGGCGTCTCTGCCTCGCTTCTCACCCTTCCCCCTCACGTCATATCAAACGTACTAACTCCCACTTCATACAGCGCTCTCAAAAATTCTCTCTGCGCTTTCGTAAGTTTGACTATCAGCCCGGGTTGCATTTCTATTTTTAGTCTTTCATCACTGTATAACAGCAGATAGGGTGGCTTCGCCATCATGTTGCGCTCACCGATGCATTTAGACTGCTCCAAGGTGATCTGCACCGGCTTACCTTGCCCGTCCGTAAAACCGCCTTGGTTAACATGGGAAACCCAATTTTTCCTGCATTCCATAAACAGCACTTTCTCAGTGTTACCCACACCATCTTTATACAGGATGCCCTCTTTGGTTACCTCGATTATGTCTTTTAGGTTTATGATTTTCATCCCATTCGACACTTCCCTACTCCCCCCAATTTTCCTCCATCCACTTATGAATACTGGTATAATTCAAGTCCCCCATCCCTTGATTCGCGCATGCCCGAAACAGCTCATACACCAGATGCGTCACAGGGGTAAATCCTTCCAATTCATTGGCGGCATCCATAAAAAGACCCACATCTTTTTTCATAAGATTCAGGCGAAAGCCCGGTGTGTGGTCGCCGCTCATCATGAATTTGGTCACATTTCGGTCGAATACAAAGCTTTGGCCGCTGCTCTGGCTCACTACATTTTTCAGCACCTCATCGTCCACGCCCAGCTTTCTGGACATGCACAGAACCTCGGCTGCCACTGCCGTATTGCCTGCGTTCAGCATTTGATTCAGCAGCTTTACATTGGATGCGGTTCCCACATCGCCTGTGTAGATAATGTTTTTGCCCATGGCCTCAAGCACCGGCTTCACCGCCTCAAAGGTGCTCTCTTCGCAGCCTGTCATAATGGTAAGGGTGCCGTTTACTGCACCTGCCACGCCGCCGCTGACGGGGGCATCCACGAACTTAAGGTTCTTGCCGGAAGCTTTCATGGCCTCATTCACAAGCTCCTTGGTATTGCCCTTGGCAGAGGTCATATCAATAAAGGTAACGCCTTCTTTTGCATTTGCAATCAGGCCGTCCTGGGCAAGATAAATCTCCCGAATCTCCTTATCCGCGGGAACGATTGTGATTACCATATCGCACAGCTTTGCCATTTCTTGAAAGCTGTCTATTGCCAGGGCACCCTCCTTAAGCATCTGAGCCTGGCTGTCACCATTACCCGAATGTACATACACGCCATAGCCTGCCTTGCAAAGATTTTTTGCCATGGGAAGTCCCATTTTACCAAGACCGATAAATCCGATTTTCATATTCCATCCTCCAATTTTAAATGCTTCTCACTGTTTTATCTAAATTCGCCTCAACCATGTAAATGTTAAGACTGCCTTCCCGATCCGAGGAAAACATGATGTGCCTGCCATCCGGCGTAAATACCGGGTGGGAGTGGGCGTGCTTTCTGCCGGAGCTTCCGTGGACGCACAGAAGGTTCGTATTGGCTTTGTGATAATTTCTGTCATACTCAATCAGCGCTATGTACTTGTTGCTGTCCTTCATGTCTGCCGAAAGCATGGCCCTGTCGCCCACTGCATAGGTTTCATCATAGTTGACATTGATGTGTTCCGGACGCAAGAACGGATAGTAGAAACGCTCCTCATTCTTGCCGTCGAAATCCACAAGGATGTCCGCATTCATAAAATATTCCATATCCGCCCTGTAACGATAGGAATACTGGGCACCGATTCTGCCCTTGGCTGTTGTAAATTCATGCCCCACACGCTCCAGATGCTTTTGCTGTACCACAAGGGGTGACACCTGGGTGGTGGATACTTTTACCGTCCACATGCGCTGCACCAGCTCCCACGGACCATCATGACAAAATACCATGTAATCACCGTCATCCGGCTTGAAGCTTGTATGGGTAATTCTGTCATGCCCTCCGGTTACAACATCGCCCTTTCTCTTCTCCATATCGTACCTGATTACAAGGCTGCTGGGCTGCTTGAAAAACCGCTCTCTTCCCCCCGGCGCAGAACCGGAGAAGGGGTCCGTAAACTGACTTGTGATAAGGGGCACTTCCTCCACCACCGTGAACCCGATATACCTTCCGTCATCTGTCATGGTTAAGCTGTGGAAATTATACAAAAACGGAACCTTCATCAGTTCTTCTGATTCCAAGGTAGTCAAATCCACACATTTCAAATACTCGTTGCTGTAGTAAAACGCCCGCTTGCCATCCTTTGAAAGCATGGCGTGGGCACCATGTCCCATCTTGATAGCCTCCCCCTGGGTAACCTGAAGCGCCTCACCCTTTTCAATATCCAGCAAAAATAATTCACCAAATCCAATCTTACCGATGGCCGGTGCATCCGGATTGACCACCACAGATGTATGGGTGAAATCTGACACAAATATGGTGTATTTGCCATCTGCACTAAATTGGGGCGTGGTAAAATACGGCCTGTCGTACAGCGCCTTATTATCGGTGATTCTCACAACCTCTACGCCGGTTATGGGGTCCTTTTCCGAACGCATGTTAAATTGATATCTGTTACCTTTCATATATTGCCCTCCCGTTGAAATGCCTCGTTATTTTTAGTCTAACGCACGCGTGCGTTTTTATGCGTTTATTTGCCTATATAAGCTCCTTATCCAACAGAAAATCAATCAAATTAATATTCAAAATACCATTCTCATCATACCAACGCTTACCAATATCTTTTCGCACAACAATCTTCGGAAACGAATCTCCGGTTAATGAAAACGGACGCAGTTCAATTTCTGCCTTTTCCTCGGTTGGCATCGAATATGCTGACTGAATATAGGTTTTCTTACCACCGGATGTTACAACAAAATCAATTTCTCTCTGTGTACGTACAGAATTACCGTTTTGATTGATAGTCCTTGCATATACTACTCCCACATCCACAGAGAACTGTCGAATCATAAGCTCATTATAAATAATATTCTCCATAATATGAGTCATTTCCTGCTGTCTGAATCCAATACGAGCATTCCTCAGTCCGATATCCTCACTATAATATTTGTTAGGCGAATCAAAATAGGACTTCCCTTTTACATCATATCGCTTACTCTCCGAGAACAAAAATGCATCTTCCAGATGACCAATATAGGAGCGTATTGTGTTTGCAGCCGCCCCCGCAGTCTGCTTGCTCCGCAGTGTGTCTGCAATCTTAGTAGGATTCGTCAAGGAACCAATGGATGAGCATAATAAATCCAATATCTGTTCTAACACATCCTGACGTTCTATCTTCTTACGTTCTACAATATCCTTTATATACACTTCCGCAAAAAGTGACTTAAGATATGTCATCTTTGCAGCATCATTCGGTCTGGAAAGAATAAGCGGCATCCCACCATAAAATGCATAATCATCAAACGCCTCATTTTTATCTCCACCAACCGCAGAATAATATTCCGCAAAGCTTAACGGATGCACACGAATCTCGTCACTACGCCCTCTAAACTCCGTCAGAATATCACTTGAAAGCATCTTTGAATTACTTCCTGTTACATACACATCCAAATTTGATAAGCTACGCAAATCATTCAACGCATCATAGAATGTAATTTTCTTTCCCTCTTCATTATACGGATTAGGTACCTCGTCCGACATCTGTATCTCATCAACAAACAGATAGAAC
>JAZQFO010000079.1:0-6783 GCA_045539535.1 Acetatifactor sp. | reverse complement strand
TTAAGAGTCAGGTGCTCTACCAACTGAGCTAGCGGTCCATGCGATTTGTGTTTTTCACAACGCAAGAGTTATATTATCACATGATTTTATAAAATGCAAGTGTTTTTTATAAATTTTTTTAAAAAAATTAATTTTTTTATTTTTAGCCTCAATTTACGACGCTAATTTGGGCGTTTGCTACAGTCCTTACAGTAGCCGTAAAGCTCGATTTTATGGCCTGTTACAGTAAAATCCTTCAGCGCTTCGTCTTCGGTGTGATGTTTATGACCGGAGTCGTCATGATCGCATATTCCATGATCTGCATGCCCGTGATGCTCTTGTCCCAAAGAAAAAGGACAATTCTGCAGAGGAATCCGCTTATGACACTCCAGACACACTGCAAAATGACGGTGCTCACCCTTTTCCAGCTCATATACCACAGTGTCCTCACCCATCCAAGTGGTGCTGTTTACCAGCCCATTTTCCTCGAATGCCGCCAAAATACGATAAACGGTAGAGAGCGCATATCTGTCCTCCGGCACCCTTTTTACCGCCTGATGATAAATCTGATGGGCAGAAAGAGGCTCGGTTGCTTCCACAAGAATCTCGTATACACATTTACGCTGTCTGGTCCATTTGATTCCCTGGGGATATTCCATAGCCTTTCCTCCTTTCCCTCAATTCATACATCCTATATTGGAATAAATTCTATCACAATTCCTGCCAAAACGCCAACCAAATATAAAACAACCGCAATCTTAAGGTTTTCCATACGATTATGATTCACCTTAAAAAGCACCAGAAGGCCCACACCGGCACCTACCAAAAGTCCGGCCATCATGGCACCTGCACCGATTACACCCTCCAAAAACAGCTCTGTAATGACTACCGATGCCGCACAATTAGGAATCAGACCCACCAGACCTGCCAGCACCGGTCCCAAAATGGGACGGTTCAAAAGAAACTCTGCCAAAACCTCTGTTCCGGTAATCTCCAAAATCAGATTTAATGCAAAACTGATAAGTAAAATAAATAATCCCACCTGCAGGGTATGTTTCAGCGCTGAACGCAAGATTCCGTGCTCGCACTGACAATCCTCCTGCTCACAAATCTCATGGATATGGTCATGATCCTGCTCTTTTTGACGAAATACAAAATCAATTACAAAACCTGCTGCCATGCCCACAACCACCTTGGTAAGCAGCACACCGCCAATCAGACTGGCCGGTGCCTGAGCCGAAATCATAACAGGCAACATCTCATCCGATGTGGACAGATAAATGGCGATCAGTGTACCCATGGAAATCAGCCGTCCTGCATAAAAATTAGACGCCGCCGCAGAAAAACCGCACTGAGGCACAGCTCCCACCAAAGCACCGATGACCGGCCCCAGACTGCCTGCCTTCTGCACAGCCCGCTGAATCTTATTGCCGGTATGATGCTCAAGCCACTCCATAGCCAGATAGGTCAGGAACAATATCAATATTACCAGCAGGCTCTCCTGCATGGTATGTTCAAAAGCATGCTCTGCACATTCCAGGATGGAAAGCTCTCCCTCGTGACCGTGCACACATTCATGCGTATGGGTATGAAACATCTTGTCCTCCCGATTCTCCTCTAGATTTACAGAAAAATAGTTCTAAACGCAAATGCAAATCATTCGCATTTAGAACTATATCATAAATCTATGGATTGTCAAGAAAAATCTTCTACTGCAAATTGATGGTACAAGCTAAAGGTTGACAATTTTCCACGCAGTTACCCACATAAATCTCGAAATCTCCGGGCTCTATCATGAATTTGCCATATTGCACATCATAATAGCAAAAAGCTTCCCTGGGCAATAAAAACTTCACCGTCTTACACTCACCGGGCTGCAGGAATATTTTTTCATAAGCCTTTAATTCCTTAACAGGACGGGGCACGCTGCTTTCACAGTCACGCACATAGCACTGCACCACTTCCGCACCTGCCACAGTGCCGGTATTGCGCACATCCACCTGAAGTTCCACACCTCTTACAGTGATGGAACGAAGCTGTGGCTCCTCCAATACAAAATCGGTATACGACTGTCCATAACCAAAGAAATATGCGGGCTTTACGCCTTCTTTTTCATAATAGCGATAGCCTACAAACACGCCTTCCTTGTACTCCACCGCATCTTCCTTGCCAAACTCACCGTTTTTGAAGGTTACCGTGTCCTCATACACCGCAGGGAAGGTCTCAGGCAGCTTACCGGAGGGATTTACCTTGCCAAGCAGAATCTCTGTCAAAGCAGTGCCGGTCTCCATGCCTGCATAATAACACCAGAGCAGTCCCCGAACCTTGTCTCTCCAGGGCATTTCCACGGGGGAACCTGCCACCATTACCACAACCGTATCAGGATTAATTGCAAGAAGTGCCTCAATCAGCTCATCCTGACCATAAGGAAGCTTCATATCCGCTCTGTCACGGCCTTCCACATCATAATCATGATTCAAGCCGCCCACAAAGATAACGGTATCCGCCTCCTTGGCTAATGCACAGGCCTCCTCCAAAAGCTTAGCACGATTCTCTGCAATCTCCTTGCGAAGGGCAACCTGCTCCGGACTGTCCGGATTCTCCTGTCCCATCACCTGACGCTCTAGGCTGGCCTCCTGCCAATTAACTTCGTTTACACTCTTCTTGCCGGGAATATAATACCCCCTGGCATAGGAAATATCAGCATTGCCTCCCAGCGCCATCTTCAGGCCCATCAGAGGGGAAATCTCATACAATGCCTTAATCTCTGCACTTCCGCCGCCACCGGCATGAAGATGCTCTGCATTATGTCCGATTACAGCAATTTTGTGACGCTTATTCACGTGCACCGCTCCGGTTACAGGGTCCGTAACCGTTTTGCAGGATGTCAAAAGCTTCATATCCAAGGGCAAAAGCTTCTTGCCGCTGTCATCTGCCTTATTTTCCAGCAAACAAATAGCCTCTCTGGCTGTAGCCAGAATCTTTTCCTGATGATCACGGGTATTATAGGCACCTGACTTACGAGTATCTGCCTCGGATCCAATCATCTTGGTTCTAAACATCAGACGCAAAATATTGCGCACCTTGGCATCCACTGCCTCTTCGCTGACCTGGCCGCTACGAACAGCCTCCAATAAAGGATTTGCATAGTAATACTCATCAAAATTATAAGTTACACTCATCTCCAAATCCAAAGAAGTCTCCGCTGTTTCCTTGGTAGAGTGTACAGCGCCCCAGTCACTGACCAGCACACCGTCAAAGCCCCATTCATCACGCAAAATATCGTCCAAAAGTTCCTTGCTTTCGCTACAATATTTGCCACGGAACTTATTGTAACCGTCCATCACGGAATAGACGCCGGCCTTCTGCACCGCTGCCTTAAAGCCCGGAAGATAAATTTCCCGAAGCGTCCGCTCATCCACATAGGTATCCACAGCCATGCGGTTGGTCTCCTGATTGTTCAGCGCATAATGCTTCACGCAGGCAGACACATCGCACTCCTGCACACCCTTGATATAGGGCACAGCCATGGTCTCCACCAGATAAGGATCTTCACTCATATACTCAAAATTACGGCCACACAGGGGATCTCTTTTAATATTGATGCCCGGGCCCAACAGCATATCCTTCCCACGGCCTCTGGCTTCCTCACCTAAAACCTTGCCGGTAGCATAGGCCAAGTCCGGATTCCAGGTAGCTGCCAGGGCAGAATTGCTGGGACTGTAACTGACATAATCATCTGAATAATTAAGGGGAATCCAGTTATCATCCGGAAACTCATTACGCACACCCATGGGACCGTCTGAGGTCACAAGTCTGGGAATCCCCAGTCGCTCCACTGCCTTGGTACGGAAAAGTCCGTTTCCATGAATCATACCGATTTTCTCTTCTAAGGTAAGCTGAGAAAGCAGCTCCTCAATCTGCCCATCATACTTTACATCTGCCATAATCTATCCTCCAAGATAATTTTTTACATATCCTCAAGAACCTGAAAAACATAAAATTTCAAATAATAGGACTGGTCCGCCGCCCACAAAATGGGATGGTCGCACCCCTGGGTACGAAACTCCACCTGACGCAGTCTCTTGTGTGCTCCTGTGGCCGCCTCACGAATAGTCTTGGCAAACAAGTCCGGGTCCATAAAATGAGAACAGGAACAAGTGGCCAGATAACCGCCGTTTCGCACAAGCTTTAAGCCTCGCACGTTAATCTCACGATACCCCTTCACTGCATTTTTGATGGAATTACGGGACTTGGTAAAGGCCGGCGGGTCCAAAATCACCACGTCAAAGGTCTCCCCTTCCGCCTCCAGTCTGGGCAAAAGCTCAAACACGTCCTCGCAGACAAATTTGACCGTATCCTCCAAACCGTTTAACTTGGCATTCTCCGTAGCCTGATCCACCGCAAGCTGGGATGCATCCACGCCCAGCACGCTCTTCGCCCCTGCAATACCTGCATTCAGCGCAAAAGAGCCTGTATGGGTAAAGCAGTCCAGCACCTTTTTATCCTTACAAATCTTGTGAATAGAGGCACGGTTATTCTTCTGGTCCAGGAAAAATCCGGTCTTCTGTCCATCCTCCACATCCACAATGTATTTTACACCATTCTCAATGATTTCCACCTTGGTATCAAAGGGTTCCCCAATAAAGCCCTTGTAGCGCTCCAGACCCTCCTGCAGACGCACTTTGGCATCGCTTCGCTCATACACGCCACGAATCACGATACCATCCTCCAAAAGCACCTTCTTCAGAGCCTCTACAATCACAAGCTTCCACTTATCAATGCCCAGCGCCAAGGACTCCACCACCAGCACATCACTGAACTTGTCCACTACTATACCGGGCAGAAAATCCGCCTCACCAAAAATCAACCGGCAACTGGAAGTATCAATGGTCTCCTTGCGGTAATTCCAGGCCGTGCGCACTCTTTTTTCCATAAATGCCTCATCAATCACCGCATCCTTTTTACGGGACAGAAGGCGCACCCGTATCTTGGAATTCATATTGATGTATCCATAACCCATAAAATAGCTGTCAAAATCATGAACTGCTACCACGTCACCGTTTTCAAAGCTTCCCATCACGGAAGCAATCTCATTGTCATAGACCCACATGCCTCCGGCCTTTAGGGTTCTGCCCTCGCCCTTTTTTAAGGTTACCACTGCTTGGCTCATATTTTTTCTCCTCAATATACATTCTTGGCTTTATCTTACCTTGTTTCTTACGGATATTCAATCTCTTTTTGTGTGGATTCTTAGGAAAAGTTCTGTTATAATTGGGACGGAACTTTTCTGCAAACTTTTAGCAACTTCTCTGGTGTTATTAGTGAATCTGGAAAGGAGAAAGGTTATGTTTAGAGACAAAAAATTTACCATTCCGTTTATCGCAGAATTGATTATGCCATGGCTGATATTGATACCGGGGATTCCTGCTATCATCTACTGTTCCAAATCAAGTTCATCCTTTAGATATGATGGACCCGGACCCCAGTATGAAGCAATAAGTAATCTTTTTCATCAATTTTATGATGCTTCCATGACTACGGGAATAATTGTCATATTACTGGAACTTGTAATAGGCCTAATCGGACTCATATGGCTTACTATTGGAACTGGAAAAAAGAACCCGAACCCCAGCTACACCACATATCCATTAATTTTATTTCTTTGTCCTATTATTTTTGGTACATTGATTTTAATGTTTTTTGTTCACGCATTTACTTATGGCATGGGAATTTAATCAAAAATAGATTTAGGAGGATTTATTATGAAGCGTTTTTATGAAAAACAAGAAGGTGTGGGTTATCAGAAAGTTATCACTGCCGAGGCAGGTTTAAATGTGATTGATTTCGACTTAATCCGCTTAAATCCCGGCGAAAGCGTTAACGAAAATTCCGGCGAATATGAGCTGGGACTGGTGGTTCTCTCCGGCAACTGCGATGTTACGGCAGAGGATTTTGCCGCATCCGATTTGGGCAAGAGAAGAAATGTATTCGACGGTAAACCCACCACTGTTTACATTCCCCGTGATACGGAGTACACCGTTACCGCCAATGATTTCGGCATGCTGGAAATCGGTGTGTGCAAGGTAAAGGCTGACAAAAAGTACGCTCCCTTCGTAGTACTGCCTGAGGACATTACCAAGGAGCATCGCGGCAAGCTGAACTGGCAGCGTGATGTAAACGACATCATCACCTCCAAGTATGAGGGTAAAGTAGACAAAATTGTGCTGGGCGAGACCTACGGCTGTGCCGGCCAGTGGTCCAGCTATCCTTCCCACAAGCATGACACGGACAACATGCCCTACGAGGTGAACATGGAAGAAATCTACCACTTTAAGGTAAATCCCGGCCAGGGCTTCGGCATCCAGGTGATGTACAATGACGACTTGACCATGCGTGAAAGCTACATCGTCAAGGACGGCGACAGCATCGCCATCAAGGAAGGCTACCACCCCGTGGCTGCCGCACCCGGCTACTGCGTATACTACCTCTGGGTAATGGCAGGTACAAGCGGCCGCAGACTGACTCCCTGCGACGATCCCAACCATGCATGGGTAAAGGCCGTGGAGCAGATGGTGTAGATTAAACTTAAAACAAAGCTTGCATATGCTTTGCACCGGTGCTACAATCAGTGCAAAGCATATTTCTTTTTGTGGAGATTTGCGTGACGCCCGACAACGACACCCCACCAATCCGGGCAGCAATGCCGTCAGACCTTTTCTATAAGAATTCTGGGAAATCCTGCTTACATTTCACATTTTTTACATTTTAATAAAGCAAGGGTAGAGTCCTTGCAGAATAAGG
>JAZQFO010000078.1:0-4300 GCA_045539535.1 Acetatifactor sp. | reverse complement strand
CTTACCGGGATTCTGATAGATTTTGAAGGAAAGTCTGCACATTGATATAGGGAAAAGGGTCTTGTATCATTTAATGGGGGATGAGAGGATATGAATGAAAAATTAACGAAAATCAGTTTAGGAACGAAGATTTGTATTGTTATCATAGGTATTTTGTTCATTGCATTGGTGACGGTTTGCTATTTAGGCTTTATAAAAGATGAAAAGAAACAACCTCAGGAAATTGTTGCAAATGAGGCGGCCGCAAGTATTCCGACTTCAGAACTAGTCACTTTATTCTATGAAATTGACAATAGGGTTTTTTATGCGTATATTGAGGAGGGCGATTTGTATTATTTTAATGGTCATAATGTGTCGTTTGCAACATCTTCAAATGTGGAAAAGTATGCGGACCTAAGCAATATAACCCGAATGGAAACCTACAATCTGGGGACGGGAGTGAATCCGGTACCGTTTCTAATCACGGAAGGCGGTCAAGTATATTATATTGATTATTATGTGGATGACGGAATAGCGGTGGAATTGTATGATGGTCTGGCAGGCTATGAGGTGGAAGATATTCTGAGTTGTTCCGGCGAGATGAGTAGTGTTTTTGAGCTCTTGTTAAAAGACGGAACCACGCAAACCGTGGAGTGTGATAATTTTTTGTAAGTGGTATGTGTTGCGATTGATAAGAGGAATGGAAGTGCAGGGGATACAGATGAGCAAGAAGAAACAGAAGAAGCAGAAAGAACAGAACCGGCAAAACCAGCAAGTCACGCAAACAAAAGTCCAACATTTCAAAACACGTAAGGAATTTATTACTTGGCTTATCGGAGTGTTTATATGGTATGCAATGTGTATCGGAATGATTGTATGGGCAATTTATGATAAAAAGCACGGAGACGGTACCCTGTATGGATCATTGCTGCTATCCGGTGTGATATTTACTTTGGCGGTAACCGGAATTATAATCGGCACCATAGCTTCTGAACTTGGCACCATATTGCTTGGATTAATGTTGGTGTTAACGTGTTTGGTTTTGCCGAAATGTTATTCAATAGTTTCTATTGTCGTATGAGAAATAAAAAGAAAAGCAAGACACAATCCGTTATAGAAAATACGGTGGATATTGTCTCTAAAGTATTTAGAGTACTTACTAAGATTTATGGCATGATATTTGTGTTGATACTTCTGGGATTTGGTGTTTTCATGCTTTTTCATGGATTCATTGCGGAAGGAAGTTGTATGCTGTTAGGTGCTATATTTCTGTTTGTCTGTTATAAATAAGGGGAATGAAATAGTTATGAATAAGGAATTGAAATTGGTTTTATGCATGATATTGATACAGGTAAGTATATGGACCGGATGTGGTGGGAATGCCGTAACGTCTGATGAGAGTTCTGATGTGGGGCTTTTGGTACAGGAAGCTGAAAAGTCTGACGGAAATCCTTTGGATTATGTGAATTTGGGTGATTATAAAGCAATTGAGGTAAATGCGGAGGGCTATGGTGTATATGTAGGTGAGGTGTATATAGACATTGCCTACCGTGATGAGGAAAGCATGAATGAAAGGACCCTGCAGTATTATTATTCAAAGGTGAGTCCGGAGGCAGATAAGACGAGTGAGGAGTATCCCACAGATGAAGAGGTTGCAAGGCTTGGCCTCCCTGAAATTACAACTTTTTACGATTTGCAGGAGTATGTTTGTAAGAAAGTATTCGAGAATGATGATGTTGTTTACTTTACGAATACCGGAGATGCCCTTATGGAGCAGGTTGTGGCAAATTCTACTTATGAGGATATTCCGGAAGATGTAATGACTGACTGTGAAGCTATTTATAATGATTATTTGGCAGAGATGACGGCTCGTTATACTGAAATTGATGGAGATGCATTTCTTCCGAAGAACGAAAATGGTGCCTATAAAGTGTTGGCAGCGATGGCTATTGCCAAGGACGCCGGGATTGACAAGGATGGGTTTGATTATGAAGAAGTACTGAAATATTTAATTGAATGGTACGACTTGAATATTACGGTCTGAATAGTGTATAATTGACGCTACAAAATAGGGATTTGTGGAGGATACAAATGCTTACAGTTCAGGATGTTGGAAACGAAGCGGTATATAAAGCTGCACTTTCGGAAATAAAAAAAGAGTTGCCCTTGGGACAGAAGCTTTTTAAGTCAAAATTTACAAGGGAAGAGGCGGGTCAGCTTACAAAGCTTGTAATTCAAAAGATGGAGCTTAAGAATCTGGAATTTTTGAAATTTTTTCCGAATCTATTAGATTTAAGAATAAACTATGTGACAGGGCTTTCGGATATCAGTGGACTGCAATATTGTCCGGATTTGAAGGAGTTTGAGTTGACCAACAGTGATGTGGGGTCTTTGGAGGATATTGCATGCTGCAAGAATCTGACCTATTTTTGTTATTATCTGGAAGAGGATTATAAGCAGTATGGGAAAAGTGATTTTTCCTTCTTGCAGAATCTTACAGAACTTGAGGTAATCTGTATTACAGGAAATCGGCTGGCGGATGTATCCGTATTTGAGAGCCTGCACAAGGTAAAACATATGGTGCTGGAGGACAATCCCATAAAGACCATAGCACCTCTTAAGAAGCTTCCTGGCCTGGAGCAGTTAGAGTTGGAGTTTTGTGGTCTCACCGAGCTGGAGGATTTAAGCGAATTCAGGGCATTAAAGGTTTTGTTTTTAGAGGGGAATCTTTTCACCGAGGAACAAAAAGCAGAGTATCTTGCAAGGTATCCTCATATTGTTATTGATTATCGGTGTTAGTTATTCCTACGGTTTCAGCCATGATTGCCAGTATGCTGTCGTGTTCAGTCAGTAAATCATAGACGGCATCCTCGGACAAGACTCCGCGGGGGAGGTCTTGGGGCAGTTCGCCCCGGCAGTCGGCTTCATAATCTTCCAGCCATTGAGGTCCCAAATAATAGGCGGAAAGAGATTCGATGTCCCTGCGGACATGAGCATACTGCTCCAAGGCGTCGGCGAGAGCCTGGATCGTCTGGCTGGCGGTATTTAACTTTTGCTCCATGTCTGTTATGCGTTGGATTTGAGGGTTATGTTTCATGAGTTTACTCCTATTGGTGTGTTTTAGGGATATTATGACATTTTTGGTTTGGAAAAACAAGATAGTGAAATTTTAAAAGTGTGACACAGGGAATGTGGGTTCCCTGTGTCATATTTTTTCTGGTAGGTTAAGTTGTGACGGCTTATAGGTCTACTTGTGGCAGCTTGGCAATGGAGGCAGCCAAATCTTCATCTGTAGGAATATAGTCTGTCATTTCCCTGTCGTTAAATTTGCCGTAGGCGATCATATCAAAATACCCGGTGCCGGTCAGGCCAAATACGATTGTTTTGGCTTCGCCGGTTTCTTTGCATTTCAGTGCTTCATCAATTGCTACTTTGATAGCATGAGAGCTTTCGGGAGCGGGCAGAATGCCTTCTGCTCTGGCAAAGGTCTGGGCAGCCTTGAATACTTCGGTCTGCTCTACGCTTCTTGCCTCTATAAGTCCCTGCTCGTAGAGTTCAGATACTACGGAGCTCATGCCATGGTAGCGTAAGCCCCCGGCGTGGTTGGCGGAAGGAATGAAGCTGCTGCCAAGGGTATACATTTTGGCAAGAGGACATACCATGCCCGTGTCGCAGAAATCATAGGCATAGATACCTCGGGTTAAACTGGGGCAGGAGGCAGGTTCAACGGCAATGATCTGATAATCTGCCTCACCGCGCAGCATCTCTCCCACAAAAGGAGAAATCAAACCACCTAGGTTGGAGCCGCCGCCGGCACAGCCAATAATCATGTGGGGCTTAATATTGTATTTATCCAAAGCGGCTTTGGTCTCAAGACCGATAATGGACTGGTGGAGCAGTACCTGCGATAATACGGAGCCCAATACATAACGGTAGCCCTCTTGTGTGGTGGCCGCTTCTACTGCCTCGGAAATGGCGCAGCCTAAGCTTCCGGTGGTGCCGGGAAATTCGGCGTTTATTTGACGCCCGATTTGTGTGTCCATGGAAGGAGATGGAGTTACTTTGGCTCCATAGGTGCGCATTACTTCTCTGCGGAAGGGCTTCTGTTCGTAGGAGCATTTTACCATATATACCTGACAGTCCATGTCCAGATAAGAACAAGCCATGGATAGAGCAGTACCCCACTGACCGGCACCTGTTTCGGTTGTCACACCTTTAAGTCCCTGCTGTTTTGCGTAGTAAGCCTGGGCAATAGCTGAATTTAATTTATGGCTTCCGGATGTGTTGTTACCTTCAAATTTGTAATAAATATGTGCGGGTG
>JAZQFO010000077.1:0-2185 GCA_045539535.1 Acetatifactor sp. | reverse complement strand
CTGGATATGCATACCGTCCGCACTGTCTATGTGGAGGGCAATGTGCATTATTCTCAGGAGGAGATTCAAAACCTTGTGATGGAAGGGCCTTTGGGGAATAACTCACTGTTTTTGTCTATGAAATACCGCAATAAGGGTATGGAGAATATTCCTTTTGTGGATGCCATGGATGTAAGTATTCTGGCACCGGACACCATCAAGATAACCGTTTACGAAAAGGCACTGGCCGGTTATGTGAAATATATGGATACTTATGTGTATTTTGACAAGGATGGTTATGTGGTGGAGAGCTCAGCGGTGAAAACCGTGGGAATTCCTCAGGTAACCGGCTTGCAGCTTGACTATGTTGTTTTAGGACAACCCTTGCCGGTACAGGAAGGTTATGAAGATGTTTTCGGGACCATTCTCGAGGTTACCAAGCTTCTGAATAAATATGAATTGGTGGCCGATAAGATTTATTTTCATGGGAATTCATCCATCACTTTATATTTTAAGGACGCCAAGGTGGCGCTGGGGAATGAGACGGATCGTCTTGAGGACAAAATAATGTGTCTGCCTCAGATTCTGCCGAATCTGACAGATAAAGCAGGTACTCTTCAGATGGAGGCTTACAGTGAGAAGGGGGATTATACCTTTAAACCGGAGTAAAAAAACAAAAAAAATGCATAATCTGAAAATTTCTAAAAAAATATGTTGATTAATTTCAAAAATAATTATATGATAGACTATATGGACTTTGTGGGTCCGTAAACGGATTCCAATGGGAAAAGGAGGACAAACCCTTGCTGGAGATTAAGACAAACGAGGCGGAGGCAGCTGCTAAGATTATAGTAGTCGGAGTAGGCGGCGCCGGTAATAACGCTGTAAATAGAATGATTGATGAGCAGATTAGTGGTGTGGAGTTTATCGGTGTGAATACTGATAAGCAGGCACTTCAGCTTTGTAAGGCTCCCAGACTTTTGCAGATTGGTGAGAAGCTTACCAAAGGACTTGGCGCAGGTGCCAAGCCTGAGGTTGGTGAGAAGGCTGCAGAGGAGAGCGTAGAAGAGATTCAGAACGCACTGAAGGGTGCAGATATGGTATTTGTTACCTGTGGTATGGGTGGTGGTACCGGTACCGGTGCAGCTCCTGTGGTAGCAAGAGTAGCTAAGGAGATGGGTATTCTTACCGTTGGTGTTGTAACCAAGCCTTTCCGTTTTGAGGCAAAGGTTCGTATGACCAACGCAATGGGCGGTATCGAGCGTATCAGAGAGGCAGTAGATACCTTGATTGTGATTCCCAATGATAAATTACTTGAGATTGTAGACAGACGTACATCCATCAATGAGGCTCTGAAGAAGGCTGATGAAGTATTGCAGCAGGCAGTTCAGGGTATCACTGATTTGATTAATGTACCCGCAGTTATTAATCTGGACTTCGCAGATGTTCAGACTGTTATGAAGGACAAGGGTATTGCACATATTGGTATCGGTGACGGTAAGGGTGATGATAAGGCTCTTGAGGCTGTTAAGATGGCAGTGGAGAGTCCTCTTTTGGAGACCAATATCTCCGGCGCAAGCCATGTTATCGTCAATGTATCCGGCGATATTACCTTGGCAGATGCTGCAGATGCAGTTGATTATGTTCGTGATCTTACCGGTGAGGAAGTTAACGTTATCTTCGGTGCTATGTATGATGAGAATAAGACTGATACCTGTACTATCACTGTAATTGCTACCGGTCTGGAGACTGTTGCAGAGAGTGCTGTGCAGACCAGATTGGGTGCAGGTTCTGCTTATAGACAGACCACTATTACACCTAATTCTCTGAAGAATCTGAATCTTCAGGGTGGCGCAGGTCAGGCAGTTCCTAAGGCTCCTGTACAGCCCCTTCCCGGCATCCAGAAGCCGGCAGATATTCGCAGCTCTGTAAAGGATCAGACATTGAAGATTCCTGATTTCCTGCAGAAGAAATAATTTATATGAGATGAACAAGGCACATGCTTGCGGGCATGTGCCTTTTCGATTTACATGTGTTGCTCAAGCTTTATCATGAGCTTGTCGGACTTGCATTTTTCGCCAATTCACAAATCCATAGATATCATTAAAAAGGAATGCAACAAAGCATACAACCACGGCTAAGTAATGGGTATCGGATATGCTTGCAAGAATCCATAAGATTTTTTCTGTTTTGGAAAAATAAGTAA
>JAZQFO010000076.1:0-2370 GCA_045539535.1 Acetatifactor sp. | reverse complement strand
ACATGCGAACTTGTATATATCGTCTGTGCCTGCACGCAAAACCCTGTGGACCACAGCCCCACAATACATACACAAAAAAATATCCAGCATCTGATTCTCTTCATTTAATCACACACCTTTACTACACGTAGCGTCCCTCTGGCAAGTTCCGTATAGAACTGTTCCACGTCAGCAGCCTCCAGATACACATTGACACGCTGTGCCGCAGATACCTTGTCACCGGCCCCAATAACGTTGCCGCCGCTGTCAAACACCTGCTCAACAAAAATATTTTCCCAAATCAGACCGGCAATCTGAGACTCCGACACCGTATAAATGTGAATTCTGTCTCCTCCGCGCAAAACACCTCCTACAACCTGATATAAGTCCTCTGCGCGCATACCGGCCACTACCGGCTCATGCATCCCGCTTAGAATCTCATTTTTCTGTTCAAACATTCCCTCAGCCAGAAGCACTCCCTTATCAACGGAATTCTTCGCAATCAGTCCCTGTAGCTGTTCCGGAGATGTTATAGCCGTCTCCGGAATCAAATCCACATCCATCTGTGTTAACTGCAAGTATTCTGCTTCATTCTCTTCTGTTATAACCAGTCCCTTTGGCATTTCCTTTAGCGCCACATACACAGCTCCTCTTTCATAATCATCAAGCACCTTCTTTTCCATTTGAAGCATAACCATAAATATAGCCACCGCTGCAACAAATGCCGCCAAAGCACAACCTGCCCACATACGGGAGCTGTTTTGCTTTTTATCTGCTTTCATCATTCCACTCCTTTCTGCGGCACAATATCAACAAGCTTACCCTTACAAGCCTCTATCTCCACTCCCGGAAAGCCGGTTACCGCAAACTTTAATTCACTGTATACTCCTGTTTGTTCTATTACGTTTCCATCCGGCGACAGCACAGTCCCCTTTATTCCCTTTTCTCGTAATACCACCTGACCCAGACTGTCCAACTGTACGGTTTCTACCACATTACCATCCACATTGTATATGATGTAGTCCACAACCTGAACAGGTCCCTCAAACAGGGCACTGCCCGCACAGTAACCATTTCCGTCCAACTGAAGATTTGTCCGCAAAGCCTCCCTGTAGACTGCGTAAGCCATCGGAATATCACGGATAATTACTTTGTGGGACTTGCCATACTCTTCTATATCTATCAGCGCCGAAGCCAGATTGGATGCTGCCAACGCATCCTCCATATAAACAGAGGCAGAATGCCAGGCAGCCATCTGTAGCTGACAGTGCAGTACAATTGCAAGAAGCAACACCCAAAACAATCCGGTGACCCAAACCGCCTGGCCCGAATCTTTTCTGTCAATGTTTGGCTGTAGACACCCGTATTTCTTCCACTTCATGTTCTCCTCCCAGCAATCCCCTAATCTGTAGCTGTATCCTTGCTCCATAACCTGCTGCACCTCTGGTAGTGCCGCTTAAATCTACCGCTTCCACGCCCAGTGTTTCCAATGCAGCCAGCAGCTGTGCTTCATCCTCAGGTATCAGACCGCCAACTGTTTCCATGCGCAAAATATACTGCCTGGCAATCTGATCAATCTCTGATTTTTGCCGGATTAACTGAAGGTTCTCCAAAAAGGAAAGCATAATTACCATCATCGATAAAATCAGAATGCCGGTAATCATTACATCCCCTACATTACCCGCATCCTTCGCACAACAAACTGCTTGTTTAACTTTATGCCTGCCCATTTTATACTCCTGTACCACTACCTACACCATTTAAAATATCTCCGGCCTTGGTGGTCATAGCTTCCACAATTGTCTCAATAAAACCTGCCAGACTATCTTTCATTACCACACACAGCAAAAGTGCAATAATACAAAGTCCTACTGTCACGAGAATACCATCGATACCCTCATCCTTTTTCATCCAAAAATTTAATACCTTTTCTTTCATAAACTGTTTCATTCTTAAAATCCTCCTATGTTTTTCATTGTATTTTGTCCTTAAAAACTCAGTGCTGATGCAAACATCTGCGTCACGCAGGCATATAAGACCACCCCCAATACTGCCGCCAGAATCCCCAGCTGATAAAAGGTTATACTTCTATCCAGAGCAGCCTTTTTACGCCCCATAACCGACACTTCCATATCCCTTACCTGCTCGGCAATATCCCGCAAAAGCTCCACCGCCTGGCCCGATTCCATGGCCTGCATCAGCGTAATACATAGAGCATCAATATATGGATTATCAAACCTGCGTTGAAACTGTTCCAACGCATCATAGACATCTGCTTTGACGGTTACCGCTCCTGCCAGATCCAAAAGCGCCTGTCTAAGCCGCACTTCACGCACTCCCGCATACATCTCCGTCAATGCATCCGTCACATATACTGCGGCCTGAAGCTGC
>JAZQFO010000075.1:0-33904 GCA_045539535.1 Acetatifactor sp. | reverse complement strand
CCATGTGGTGGAAAATGCAGGATATTATAGATACACAGCTGGAACATCATGTTTCTGAGCAGGCAGGTCAAGTGGCGGACATTTTGGATAACAGTTTTAACAGCGAGCTGCAGCTGTTAAGCGAGGTAACCGCTCTCATCGATATGAATACAGGTACGCTGGAGGAGTTTTTGGAGGAGAGAGAAGGCGTTTCCTATGGTGTTCTGCGAATTAACGGAGAGGCGACCTATGGAGAGCCCCTTGATTTTGCAGAGTACGAGGGAATTTTCGAGGCTATTCATGGCAATGCATCTGTCTGTTGCGGCGACGATGCAACAGTTCTGTTTGCAGTTCCCGTTTACAGTGGTCAGAACGTAAAGTATGTATTATACAAGCTCTATGAGGGCGCTGTGTTGGCTGAGGCTCTGGATATTTCCTGTTATGATGACAACGGTATCTGTTCAATTGTGGATATAGATGGTAATGTGGTCCTGCAGAAGGGCGGAGCGGCACCAAATGCACAGTTCTATTCTGAGGAAAATAATCTAAAAGCACTGGATAGTATCAGAAAGAAGATGAATGTCAGTTCTTCCGCGGCGGCAGTAGCTAAAAGCAGTTACGGCGATTATATTCTTTTTACGGCAGAGACGGATTATTCCAGTCTTTACATTATGGGTTATGTGCCTGTGACAAAGGTTTCAGGAGACATCTCTTTGATTGTACCTCTCGTGCTGTGGTGCTTTGGACTTCTGTGGCTGTTGCTCGTAATCGTAATGCTTTATCTGTTGGGCGCAGAGAAGAAGGCAAGAGAGAGCGATGAGCTCCGTCAGGCCAAATTGATAGCAGAACAGGCTAATCATGCAAAAAGTGATTTCCTAGCTAATATGTCCCATGAAATTCGTACTCCCATTAATGCAGTAATCGGTATGAATGAGATGATTTTGCGGGAGTGTGAGGATAATGCGGTTTTAGAATACGCCAACAATATCGAGATTGCCAGTCACAGCCTGTTATCGGTTATTAACGATATACTTGATTTTTCCAAGATTGAATCCGGTAAAATGGAGATTGTGGAGAGCGAATATAAGCCGGGTGAGATGATTAATGATGTGGTTACCATGATTGAGTTGAAGGTAAAACAAAAAGGACTTCAATTTGAGGTAAACGTAGATGGAAAGATACCGGATACTTTGTTTGGTGATGACTTAAGAATCAAACAGATTTTGTTGAATTTATTAAATAATGCGGTGAAATATACACCGAATGGTTCTGTAAAGCTGAATATTGCCTGTGAGGCTGACCAAAATGATGAAAATGTGATGCTTCGTATGGCGGTAGAAGATACGGGAATCGGTATCCGTGAGGAAGATATTTCTGTATTGTTTGAGGGATTTCAGCGATTTGATATGGATACCAATCGCAACATTGAAGGTACGGGATTGGGACTTGCCATCACCCACAATCTTGCTAAAATGATGGGCGGCAGAGTTGGCGTAGAGAGTGTGTATGGAGAAGGTTCCACATTTACGTTATATCTTGCACAGAAGGTAATAGGCCAAGGATACATAGGGGATTTTGATAAAAATTATAGGCAGGCTGCCGGGCGCTTATATAAATACGAGCAGGACTTTACTGCTCCGGATGCAACAGTGCTTGTGGTGGACGACAACCAGATTAATCTGACGGTGGTTCAGAATCTGTTAAAAAAGACCCAAATCAAGATTGCCACATGTATGAGCGGTGGCGAAGCCTTAGATTTAATGTGCCGGTATCAGTACGATGTGATTCTTTTAGATCATATGATGCCTGTAATGGACGGAATTGAGACGTTAAAGCGGGCTGGTCAAATGTCGGAAAACAAAAATAAAGATACAGCAGTGATTGCACTGACTGCAAATGCAGTCTCCGGTGCAAGAGAAATGTATCTGGCAGAAGGTTTTACGGATTATATGAGTAAGCCCATTATCGGTAAAAATCTGGAGGAGAAGCTTGCAAGATATATTCCTGTGGAGAAACTGATTTTTTCCGAAAAGAAAGATGCTGTGGAGACTGCTACAGTATTGCCAACAGACGATGTGTCACAGGAGAAAGCTACAGAGTCCGGACAGAGTCTGATTGATTATGAGTTGGGTTTAAAGTATTGTTCAGGAAGCAAGGAAATCTATTGTGAAATATTAAAAATGTACTATCAGCAATATGATACAAGGCGTGCTGATTTACAACGTTATTATGAGGAAGCCGATTGGAACAATTATACGGTTAATATTCATTCGTTGAAGTCAAATTCTCTTAATATCGGCTGCGAAGAATTTTCTTCCATGTGTCTGCAGTTAGAGCTTGCAGGTAAGAGTATCCGGGCAGGAGAGGCAGTTGAAGAAAAGAAGTCTTATATTGAGGAGAACCACGCCACAACAATGCAAATGTATAAGACTGTAATTGATGCAGTGAAAGCGTTTCTGGATGGAGAAGGGGGATTGGAATGATAGACAATACAAATGATATTCATAGTTTGAGATTGCTCCCAATAGATGACAATGAAGAGGATAATGATTTGTTTTCGGAAAGTCATATTCTGGTGATTGATGATGATGAAATGAACCTGTTTATTGCAAAACGGATTCTTTCCAGACAATTTGTGGTGAGTACAGTCACATCCGGCAAGGCGGCATTTGAATTTCTGGATTCCGGTATGGTGGATTTGATCCTGTTGGATATTCGAATGCCGGAGATGGATGGTTTTACATTTTTGGCACAGATAAAGCGGATGCCGCTTCTGAAGGACATTCCTATCATCTGTCTGACTGCGGATAATGAAAAGGAATCTGAGGTAAAATGTTTTGAACTGGGGGCAGTAGATTTTATCAGAAAGCCTTTCGTGCCGGAAATTATGTTTCAACGCACCACGCGTATTCTGGAGCTTTCACGACTGCAAAAGAAATTGCAGCATGAAGTAGAACGGAAAACCATGACGCTGAAGAAGCGTAGTCGTCAGCTGAATCGGTTGACTATTCAGGTAATGAAGACCTTGGCGGGAACCATCGATGCAAAGGATAAGTATACCAACGGACATTCCTTGAGAGTTGCGGAGTATTCCAAAATGATTGCTGCCAGAATGGATATGCAACCCAGCGAACAGGACGACATTTATTACATCGGACTGCTACATGATATCGGTAAAATCGGTATCCCGGATGAAATAATAAATAAGACATCCAAGCTTACTGATGAGGAGTATGCGGTTATAAAAACCCATCCGACTATTGGTTCGGAAATTCTTGAGAAGATGTCGGAGCTTCCCGGAATTGCCATTGGAGCCAGATGGCACCATGAACGTTTTGACGGTAAGGGTTATCCGGATGGATTAGTAGGAGAGAATATTCCTCTTGTTGCAAGGATTATTGGTGTAGCGGATGCTTATGATGCCATGAGTTCCAAGCGTAGTTACCGTAGTGTGTTACCACAGACACATATTAGAGAAGAGATTTTAAGGTGTGCGGGAACGCAGTTTGATCCGGAGATTGCGGCAATCATGCTGCAGATTATGGATGAAGATACAGAGTATCAATTAAGAGAATGGTAAACGGAGAAGGACAGATGAAAAAGATTCTTATTGTAGATGATGACAGTATCAATTGCCTTTTGGCGAAACATGCGTTAGCCCAAGATTATCAGACAAACACCGTGAATTCCGGAAAAGAGGCCCTTGCTTATTTAGAAACTGAGATGCCGGATTTGATTCTGATGGATATTGAGATGCCGGAAATGGATGGTAAGGAAGTAGTCAGAAGGATTAAGGACTGTGAAAAGTGGAGCAATATTCCCATTATTTTTCTGACAGCAGATTCCAATCCGGCCACAGAAGCGGTGTGCCTGCAATGCGGGGCAGATGATTATATCACCAAACCCTTTGTGCCGGATGTTATGAGAAGTCGTGTGGCAAGGGTTTTGGAAAGCCACGGACTGCGCAAGGATTTGGAAATTGAGCTGGAAAAGAAAACCATAAAATCATTAACAGATGCTTTAACCGGTTTGAATAACCGTGACTATTTGGAGAAAGAATTGCAGGCATTACTTCAGGCCGGACATGCCGCCACCTGCGGTAGCCGGCTGTGGGACAATTTTAAGTCCAAGAATGATACCTACGGACATATGGTGGGAGATGAAGTTCTCAAAACCTTTGCAGAGACATTAAAATTTTATGCAGAGGATAAAGATATTGTGTGCAGATTGGGAGGAGACGAGTTTGTTACCTTCTATACAGATTTGACTGATAAAGAGGTGGCATCCGGGAAGGCTGCCGGTATTATCAGGCTGTTTGCTGACAAAATGGGAGCAATGGGATATGCCGGAATTGTATCGGTGTCTATCGGTGCAAAGATTACGGACGGTTTAGAATCCTTTGAAAACCTTTATGGTGATGCAGATGAGACCCTCTACTTTGTAAAGGAAAACGGTAAGAATGCATATCATTTCTTTGATGAGGACAAAGCAGCACTTCATATGGCCTTAAGTGAAATAGACATTGCAGCTGATTTGGATGATATTCATCGCATGATGGTGGATGAACAGGATGACAATAAGGGTGCATTTCATGTGGAATATGATGAGTTTAAGAAAATATATGATTTTGCCCTGCGCTGTGTGACCCGAAATAACCAGATGGTTCAGACTTTGTTGTTCACATTGAACATTGAGGAGTCAGGTCAATCCGGGCTTTCAACGGATGCTGTTATGGAAGTCTTGAAGGATACAGTGATTTCTTCGCTTCGCACTGTGGATACAGGTACCAAGTACAGTAATAGTCAATATATTGTGCTTCTTATGGATGCGGATGTGGATAATGGAAAGATTGTGGCAGAGCGGGTAATCAATAAGTTTTATCAGAATGTGCAGGTTGATGCTGCAAAAGTAAAGGTTGAATATGATATACAGCCGCTGAAGACATCCTAAAGGGCTTGGCGGTCGCTTTCGTTATTGCTACGAAAAAACTGTTGTGTTAAAATATTCCAGATAACCCTACGATTATGGAGGGAAATATGACTTATCAATACTTCTGGAAAATTAAGAGATATAATTAAAACATGAAAGCGAGGAAAAAACAATGCCATTTATTGATTCTAAGATTACAGTCCCTGTCTCTCAAGACAAGAGAGAGATTCTGAAAGCAGAGCTGGGCAAGGCCATCTCATTGTTGAGTAAGCCTGAAAAATTCTTGATGATTGGATTTGAGGACAACTATGATCTTTACATGGCCGGACAGAAGTTGGAGAAGGGCGCTTTCGTTGCGGTTAGTTTGTTGGGAAATGCTTCTAAGTCTGCCTATGAAAGTATGACAGCTGCCATTTGCGAGCTTTATGAGAAGGAACTTGGTATACCCGGCGAGGCGGTATATGTGACCTATCAGGGGTTCAGTGACTGGGGCTGGAACGGCCAGAATTTCTAGGAATATCGGAGGAACGTAAGGTGTACTATAACAATATTTTGGAACTGATCGGCAATACGCCCCTGATTAGTCTGCAGGATTCTACAGGATGCAATATTTTTGCCAAGGCAGAATTCTTGAATCCCGGAGGCAGTATCAAGGACAGAATTGCGCTGAATATGCTGGAGGAGGCTGAGAAAAGCGGCAAGTTAAAGCCCGGTATGACCATTATCGAGCCTACCTCAGGCAACACCGGAATCGGCCTTGCTCTTTGCGGTGTCCGCAAGGGTTATAAGGTAATCATCGTAATGCCGGAAAATATGAGTGAGGAACGCAAGAAAATTATTCATGCACTGGGAGCTGAGCTGGTGCTAACGCCCCCTGAGCTTAGCATTGGTGGTTCTGTAGACAAGGCACTTGAGATTGCGGCTTCTTCAGACAATTATTTCGTACCCCAGCAGTTTGAAAATCCTGCCAATCCTCAGGCTCATTATCAAAGCACCGCAGTGGAGATTGTGGAGCAGTTGGGCAAGAAGATTGACGTATTTGTATCCGGTATCGGAAGTGGCGGTACCCTGCAGGGAATTGCATCCTATATTTTGGAGAGAAACCCTGAGTGCAAGATTGTGGCTGTGGAGCCTAAGAACGTGTCAGCCCTTCTGGGAGATGAGCCCGGACTTCATCAGATTCAGGGTATTGGAGATGGCTTTGTCCCGGAGGTTTTGGACACAAGCATCATTACTGACATTGTTGAAGTGACAGATGAGGATGCCATTGCTACAGCCAGAGAACTGGCAGCAGTACAGGGATGCCTTGTGGGTACTTCTTCAGGGGCAAATGTCTGGGCTGCCAAGCAGATGGCTGAGAAGTATGGTAAGGATAAGGTTATCGTAACCATTCTTGCAGACAGAGCTGAGCGGTATTTCAGTACAGCTTTAATTTAGTGAAAAATGTGCGACAATTCATGAAGACTATCGACAAAATCTGAAAATAGTGCTATACTTTATTTAGGAAAAATAACGAGAATTAATGGAAGGGGAGGGGCAATATGAGATACGAGGAATTGGTAGCAAATGTAAAAAAAGCAGCAGAACGGGCAAAAGTGGGACGTTCCGTTGGTCATATCGCCTTCCAATTTAACATTGAGGGTGAGGCAGAAGGTGCTTTTTATCTGGAGATTGCAGATGGGAGAGTCCATGTGGAACCCTATGAGTACTATGACAGGGATTTGTTGATTGTGACTACGGCAGATGTAGTGATGCAGATGATTGAGGGTAAGCTTTTACCCATGGTGGCCTATACCAACGAGCAGCTTAGAGCCTATGGTAATGTGGATCATTTGCATGTATTGCCATTGGGATGTGATTGCAAGACCAAGGCAGTAAAGACGGTTGTAGAATAAGCGTTTTGAAAAATAAAGCAGATTAAGGAAAGGGCTTGGAGCGATTATGCTTCAAGCCCTTTTTGGTGTATGAATTTTATTTGATGCCCTTGGCATCTTCTAGGGTAATGCCGTTTTCTCCCAGAGGGATTTCATGGTCCAGACCAACAAATTTGCCGTTTTCCTGCCACAGCACTTCTTTGACAAAGTTGTATTTCTCGGTGTCCCAGGTGGTAAAGTCATCTAAGAGCAGTCCACCGGTGTCGCCTGAATTGGCATTTAGGCACCAGAAGGTGTGGTTTAAATGATGGGTGGAAATTAACTGTCTCATATAAGTCATCCACTTCAGGTTAGGGTCTCTCATAAATCCGCCCCATTCACCGATGTGAAGAGGAGCGATTTCATCCTCGTGAATGTAGAACCAGTTGTCGTACCAGCAGTCATCCATCAGACTGTCGTAGGTGTAGTCGCCTTCAAACCAAGGCTGCGCATATACGGTGGGGCCGTAGTCATGGGGGGAATATACCAGCTTGTTCTGATATCCACCCAGATTGATGGGATATTCCTTAACGCCGCGCAGATTGCCGCCCCACCAGTTGAAGTAGTAGTCATCAGGATCGGTGGAGGAGTAATCTCCACCGGGTTTGATGGGATAAATCTCAGTTCCTTCTACCAAAATGAGTACATTTGGATTCTTGGCAAACACTTTGCCGGCAGCAATTTCTGCAGCATATTTCCAGTTGTTGGGTTCTGCAGAATCATTCCAGATTGCCGCATTTTTGCCCTCATTTGGTTTGCCGTGGGGCTCGTTCTTTAAGTCAAATGCAATAACGGTGTCGTTATCCTTATAGCGGTCAGCCATCCATTCCAGTGCAAAATAGTAATCCTGCAGGGATACTTTTTCCGTGTACCAGAGGTTTACATTGTGACCTGCGGCATTGGTTTCTGCAGAGTGGATGTCTAACATAACCTTGATGCCGTTTTTCTCAGCCAGCGTAAGGAAGTAATCAAAAATCTCCAAAGAGTTCATGGAGTTCATCTCTTCATTGTAGGCGTTGTTGTAATTGGCCTTGGGATACTCACCGTCTGCCCATTGGTTAATCAATTCTGCGGAGATGGGTACACGAATCAGGTTGAAGCCATGGTCGGCAATGGCCTTTACAGTAGGTTCCATGCGGCTGTTCCAGAGACCATCAAAGGTATTGGTGCCGGTGTTATAACCGAACCAGTTTACGCCGGTAAGCCATACCTGCTTGCCATCCTTGTCTACAATTCTATTGCCGTCGGTAAAAAGCCAGTCGTCACCCTGTACAGCATCCTCTGAACGGGTCAGAAGAGAAGAGGTGTCGGAAGTGGTGTTTTGATTGTTTTGTGTATTCTGGTCATTGCGGTTTACGGTTCCCTTTTCAACCACACATTTAGTGCCGTTTAAGGTGGCGGATACAATGTTCAAATCTGTTCCGGTACCAAGATTACAACCCAGGATGATATGGTTTCCGGGGGTGATGGTCTTGTTGTACTCTGCATTGGTAATGGTTACGTAATCCTCGTGGGTGGACCAAGTGCCGTCCCAACCCTGCGCAGTAACCAGCTTGTCGATTTTGATAACCAGATTCCAGCCTTCTACATTGGAATCGGAATTGTTGGTTACGGAAAGCTCCAAACCGCACATTTGTGTCTCGCCGTCTGTCCAGGTATTGCCTGCAGAATAGGTCAGCGTATATGCGCCATCTTCAGCAGGAGTTACAGGTGAAGCAGAAGAAGACTCTGCGGCAGAGCTGTTGTCTGTAGAGGCCTGTCCGGCATCAGAGGGTGCAGGTGCAGATTCGCTTTGAGCGATGCTTTCTTGCTCAACGGTTTCTTCAATCTGTCCGCCGGTGTTTAAGGCAGCCTTGCGCAAGCTGTTGTTTTCTGCAATTACGGCAATCAATGCAATCAGTAATCCTACAATTACAACGCCTGCCAGTATTGCCAAAAGAAGCTTCTTGTTAAGAGGTGCCTTTTGTGCAGTAGCCAGAGGCTCTGTGGTTGCAGCTTCGTTATTAGGGTTTTCCATATTTGTTCCTCCATATTTTGGAATAAAATAGTAAAATTCACAAATAATGATAGCATGAAAATCTGTGAAATGCAATGAACCATGGGTTGAAATCAAAGGGAAATGTTGTATAATAAGGGTATGAAAACGATAAAGAATATTTTTTATGGAATCATGATTATCATAATGTTGGCTTGTGCCGGAATTCTGATTGTGGCATTGTCCCCGGAGCTTACCAAAACCTTGTCTGTTTTGCTCTATGGAGAGGAGGGACCGGATGCTTATATGGGGCATTCTGCGCCTTCAGAGGATATTTCCGACGGTATTGTTATGGAGGTTCCGGACAATATAGCCGGTGTTGCAGCGGGTGTACTTGCGTCGGAGGATGGAGCGGGGTATGTTGCGCCCATTCGAGGGGAAGTCAAGCTGCCGGAGTCGGTTAGCGGCCTGAGCGGATATATGCCGGTAGAAGGCTTGCAGACGGAGCTTGGGGACGAGCAGGCAGATGAACTGCTTAGCGGTTTGAAGACAGGAGAAACGGGAGACAACTATTCCTTTGATGAGGAATATTATCCCTATTACCATCTACTCAACAGTCGTATGCAGCGTATTTATCGTCAGATATATGCCAATGCAGTGGCGTTAAATTCTTCTTTTGCGCCGGTGGAGAAGATTAACCCGGATCAGCTGAAAAATGTATTTGAGGCTGTATACAATGACCATCCTGAGCTTTTCTGGATGGATACAGAGTATTCTTGTAAATACCGCAGCGGTGGTGATTGTGTGGAGATTACCCTGCAGTACAATAATACAGTTACGAATTTGGCTCAGGCCAAGGAGGAATTTGAAAAGGCTGCTAAGAAGATTGTGGATGGGGCAGCAGATAAGAAAACTGATTTGGACAAGGAGCGCTTTGTGCATCAGGCGCTGATGAAAAAAGCGGATTATGCTAAGAAGTCTGCTATGAACCAAAGCGCTTACAGTGCGCTGGTGGATGGCGAAACGGTGTGCGCAGGATATGCAAGAGCTTTCCAGTATCTGATGCAGAAGTTGGAGATTCCCTGTTATTATTGCGTGGGTTATTCCGGAGAGGAACATGCATGGAATATCGTAAAGCTTGGGGATGAGTATTATAATGTGGATGTTACATGGGATGATACGGACCCGGCTACAGAGGATTATTTTAACAAGACAGATGCAGAACTGGTAGGCACGCATGTGCGTACCGGCTTGAGCGCATATTTGCCCGGATGCGGTGAACCGGAAGCAGAGGATGACCTGTCCGGCGGTAATGTGGTTGCGGGTATCACCTTGAATCCCAATCCGATAAAACCCTTGGAGTGGGAGCCGGAGGATGAAAAGGGACCTCGCCCCGGGAATTTTGTGTCCGGAAATGATGTATATGATTTGGATGAGGCAGGCTTGGACTATGACATGGTGCAATATTCGTTGAAGGATTATTACGCCAATTGCCTAAAGCAGATGGTGGATCGTGGCAGCGGTCAGAAGGCCTTCAGTAATGCTGTTCCTAAGTATGTTCTGGCAGAGGTGGAGAAAGCTTACGGAACAGGTGATTATGAAAAAGGTTATGTGAATGAGGCTTTAAAGAAGCTTGGAATGGATCATTTTGCAATCCAGATTCAGGTGCGGGAATTAGGTGGCAATTATTATCGACTGTATCATAATATCAATACCTGGGAAGATCCGGAAGAGGAGAGCGGTTCCCAAGATGGTAATGATTCCAAATGAAAAAAGAGACTGGCAAATCCCAGTCTCTTTTACTATGTTATTTATGTGCAGATTACAGAACATGAGCTTTGAGTGCGTCAAAGCTTTCCTTACTGATGACATGCTCAATACGGCAGGCATCCTCAGAGGCAATTGCTTCGTCCACACCTAAGCGTACCAGCCAGGAGGTAAGCATTTCATGGCGCTCATAAATCATCTCAGCGATTTCACGGCCGGTGTCCGTAAGGTAGATAAAGCCTTCCTTAGTCACGGTAATATGTTCAGCCTCCCGTAAATGCTTCATAGCAACGCTGACGCTGGATTTCTTAAAACCAAGCTCAGTTGCAATATCCACGGAACGCACCACCGGATTGCGTTTGCTAAGAACCAATATGGTTTCCAAATAGTTTTCTGCGGATTCGTTTGTTTTCATTTTATCCCCTTCTCAAAACGATTAAACATAAAGCTTGCATGTTTGATAAGTATACCATATTTTAGCACATTTTGTCTATTCCATATTCATTTATTAATATTCTGTAAAAACGATTGACATGAGGGAGCAATATTGGTATCATACATTTAACAATTAGGTTAAATGTTAAATGAGAGGTGATGCAGGTGGCAATACAAAACACATTAAAAGCATTGTCAGATCCCATAAGACGTGAAATTCTGAACCTGTTAAAGTCAGGCCGAATGTCGGCGGGAGATATTGTGGAGTGCTTTCCCGTGACCGGTGCATCCATATCCAGACATTTATCGGTGCTGAAGGATGCAGACTTAATCAGAGACACCAGAGAGGGCAAGTATATCTATTATGAGTTAAATGCTTCCGTCTTGGAGGAAATTATGCTATGGATTACGGATTTAAAGGGGGATTCTAAAAATGACGAAACAAAGTAAAATCAAATTGATTATTTCTTCTGCGGTAATATTGCTACCTGTGGTGGCAGGTGTTTTGATGTGGAATATTTTACCGGACAGCATGGTGACTCACTGGAATGCCGGTGGTGAGGCGGACGGCTTAAGTAGTAAAGGATTTACAGTGTTTGTGCTGCCGATTATTATGCTGGTGATGCATTGGTTATGCATGCTGATTACAATGAAGGATCCCAAGAATAAAGAACAGAACAGTAAAGTGTTTGACATGCTGATGTGGATTATGCCGGCAACCTCTTTGATTATGAACGGTATGGTATATGCCATTGCATTGGGATATAGTACCGGTGTGGATGTGTGGCTGAGAGTGCTTTTAGGACTGATGTTCTTAATCATGGGTAATTATCTGCCGAAATGCAAGCAAAATAATACAATGGGTGTCAAGGTAAGCTGGACACTTCACAGTGAGGAGAACTGGTACAAGACCCATCGGTTTACCGGTAGACTTTGGGTAGCCGGCGGATTGCTGATTCTGGCAACCATATTCATCCCTGTGGAAGATATTATGTGGCTGTTTGTAGCGGCAGTCATGATTATGGGATTTGCACCCATGCTGTATTCATATCTGTATTACAGAAAGCAGTTGCAGGCGGGAACTGTAACCAAGGAGGAAATGAAGGCCGGGCCTTACGAGAAAAAGGGGGCGATTCTTGCAGCGGCCATCGGTGTTCCGGCGCTGATTTTGGCGGGAGTGGTGCTTTTTGCCGGAAGCTTTGAAGTGGAGTTTAATGAGGAAAATTTTACGATTCAGGCAGATTTCTGGGATGATTTGACTGTGGATTATGAAAAGATTGAATCGCTGGAGTACAGAGAGCAGGATGTGCCCGGTGCAAGAACCTATGGTTACGGAAGTTTTTCGTTGATGATGGGACATTTTGAGAATGAAGAGTTTGGTGGCTATATCAGGTATTCCTATGCGGATTGTCAGGCTTGTGTGGTATTACGGTCTGAAGATAAGGTGTTGGTAATTAATGGGGAGGATGAGGAAGCTACGAAAGAACTCTATGAAAAACTCTGTGAAAGAATTCAAAAATAGGAGGATGCAGTGGTGAGTACAGATAAAAAACTTGAAACCAAGAGAATCCTAATTTATCTTATAATTACGTTTGGAATCACTTGCTTGTATAGTATGACGGTGATTTATCCGTTAGTGAAGACGGAAGAAATGATTGTACAACCGGCTGTTGCACAGTTGTTAATAGCTGTGGTAATGTTTTTTCCTGCAATCGGTGTGTTTCTTACCAGATTAATTACCAAAGAAGGTTTTCAGAATACCTGGTTGCATCCTCATATAAAAGGGAATGTCAGAATTTACCTGTTGGCGTATTTTGGGCCCGGAGTACTCACGTTCATAGGAGCTATCCTATATTTTGTAATTTTTCCAAGCCATTTTGATCCGGAGTGCGGATATTTACTGACGACATTGGAAGCCTCCGGTGCTACGGAAGAGACACTTCCGGTATCTCTTCCGGTGTTAATGCTGATTCAAAGCATACAGGCATTGGTTTTGGGACCAATTATGAATTTCATCACTTGTTTTGGTGAGGAGTGGGGGTGGAGAGGATATCTGCTGCCCAAGATGTCAGAGAAGTTGCCTGCAATTCCGATGCTGTCGGTAAATGGCGTGATATGGGGACTGTGGCATGCGCCATTGACTGTAATCGGGCACAATTATGGTGTGGATTATCCGGGATTTCCTTTTGCAGGAATTGGAGCTATGTGTGTTTTTTGTATTGTTATGGGAATTTTCCTGTCCTATGTGGCTATGAAAAGCAAAAGCTGCATACCGGCAGTATTGGGTCATGGTGCGATTAACAGTATCGCGGCAATTGGTATCTATTTTACCAAAGATGGAGGAAATCCATTCGTGGGACCGGCACCTACGGGTATCATTGGCTGTAGTCCTTTTATTGTGATGGCAGTTCTGATTTGTATTTTTTATTTCAAGAGAGAAGGAAAAGTGAACAGATAGATGAAAGAACTTCCGCCTTTTGAGGGCGGAAGTTCTTTTTGCTTAAGTATGGGAGAGAAGTTGGCAATTTGCTTATACTGCCTCATGGAAGGTACGATTGATTACATCATTTTGCTGTTCCTCTGTAAGCTTAATGAAATTAACTGCATAGCCACTTACACGGATGGTCAGCTGAGGATATTTCTCGGGATGCTTCTGGGCATCTAACAGAGTGTCTCTATTGAGTACGTTTACATTGAGGTGATGTCCGCCTTTGATTGTGTAGCCATCTAACAGATTTACCAGATTATCAATTTGTGCATTGTTTGCCATAGTATTGTCCTCCTTTTATTTTAATAATAGTAATGATTACTGTTTACATATAAAGAATAACATGTAGCTATACTTTTGTAAATAGATTTCAGAGAAGTTTTTGTATTTTTTGGAATACATGAGTCTGGTGAAAATTCGTACACATAAAGAGTATACAAGCCGGCATATACATAAAGAAAAGGGACAAGGAGGTGGCAGGATGCAGGAGAGCGTGAGATTGTTGTTCCCAAAGGAGCGGCAATCTTTTTGGGAAAATGTGGTTGAGGCTTCAGAGCATATTCAGGAAATACGCTTGCGGATACACGCTCCGCTTTTGATTAAGCATAAAGCAGGAGAGTTATATCTGGATCATCAGGGAAGATTTACCACAAGTCAGGACGGTGCTCATAGAGCTTCCGGGCAAGAAATAGAGAGACTGCTTCTGCATTTATGTCATGATTCACCCTATGCCTTTGAGGATGAATTGCGTCAGGGGTTCCTTACGGCACCCGGAGGTCATCGGATTGGTGTAGCGGGACAGGTGGTTTTAAACGAAGACGGCAGTATTCGTACGTTGAAGCATATTTATTTTATGAATATCCGAATTGCTCATCAGAAGTTTGGTATTGGGGAACGGATTTTACCCCAAATATATGAAAACGGACAGCTTAAAAATATTCTAATCATTTCACCGCCGGGATGTGGTAAAACCACTTTGCTTCGGGAGTTGGTGCGCAGAATTTCTGATGGTAATGACTATGGAGCCGGAATGAGTGTAGGGGTTGTAGATGAGCGCTCTGAGATTGCGGGTTCCTATCTGGGCAAACCTCATAATGATCTGGGGTGTCGCACGGACGTGCTGGATGCTTGTCCAAAGGTGCAGGGAATGATGCTGCTTCTTAGATCCATGTCGCCGGGAGTAATCGCTGTAGATGAGCTGGGTGGCAAGGAGGATGTGGCAGCCCTCAGGATGGCCTGTGCCTGCGGAAGCCGGATTCTTGCCACGGTTCATGGGAAAGACCAGGAGGATGTGGCGTACAAATTCCCGGAGCTTTTAAACAGCAGAATATTTAATTGTCTGATAGTGTTGGGCAAGCGTGAAGGTGTTCCCGGAGTGGAGCGAATTTATCAGGAGGAAGAATGGTTTGTCGGTTGATAGGAGCCCTATTGATTCTGGGCGGTTGTACCGGGCTGGGACTATGGTATCGGGAACAGATGCAGGAGAGGCTTAAGGCGCTTAGGTGCTTAAGCAGTATATTGGATATGCTTATGAGTGAAATCCGTTATGGAAAGGCTACGCTTGCAGAGAGCTGCAAAGAGACTGCAACCAGGATTGAGGAGCCCTATAGAGAGGCTTTGTTGGAGGTATATCGACTCTACGATGGGGGAAAGGGGGATTCCTTTGGGCAGCTGTTTTTCAAGCAGATGCAGCAGATATTTGACAGACTGCCCCTAAAAAAAGAGGATAAGGCCTGCTTTCTTGCACCTTTTGCAGGTCAGGGGTTTGCGGATGGTCAGATGCAGCTTAGGTGTATGGAGCAAAGCAGATTGCAGCTTGAGGAGCGTATAGCCGGACAGAACCGGGAATTGAAGGAGAAGTCCCAAATGGCGGTGGGTTTGGGAGTGATGAGCGGATTGCTTCTGGTGGTGATTATGATCTGAGTATCCGGGAATGTGAGGAATTATGAGTATAAGTCTGATTTTTAAGATTGCGGCAGTGGGAATTTTGGTAACCATACTGAGTCAGGTACTGAAACACAGTGGCAGGGAAGAACATGCCTTTTTGATCAGTTTGGCAGGACTGATATTGGTGCTGACCTGGATTGTGCCCTACATATATGAATTGTTTGCAACGGTTCAGACCTTGTTTGCATTGTAAAAGGATAAGCTATGGCAGAGATGATTAGGATAGGAATGCTTGGCATTCTGGGGGTGCTTTTGGCAGTGCAGTTTAAGGCCCACAAGCCGGAGTACGGATTGTTAATTGGGTTTGGCATCAGTATTCTGATTTTTGGGTTTTCCATCGGGCAGGTGGAGGCTGTGCTTGGTCAGTTTCAGACATTAGGCAATTATCTGGGCAGCGCGGGCTCTTATTTATCGGTTCTGGTTAAGGTGATTGGGATTACTTATATCTGTGAGTTCAGCGCCGGGATCTGTAAGGATGCCGGGTTTGGAGCCTTGTCAGACCAAATTGAGATTCTGGGGAAGCTGGCGGTGATTCTGGCAGGCCTTCCGGTGTTGTTTGCGGTGGTTGAGCAGATTCATGGGATGGCATAAGGGGAAAATATGGACAAGATATGGACGGACTACGGTTTGGATGAACTGCAGGAGGGAATGGACGAGCTGTTTCCTGCCTATGATATTTCGCTGGAAAATTTGATGAGTAAGCTGTTGGCGGGAGATGTGCTGGACGCACTTACGGATTTTATGAAGGAAATTATTGCACAGATGTCGGCAAATACCATGGGGATGAAGAATATTTTTGTCTGGCTTTTGGTGCTGGGTGTGGTTTCTGCGCTGATGAGCCATCTGGTGGAGGTGTTTGACAAGCATCAAGTGGCAGACTTGGCCTTTTATTTTGTCTATCTTTTGATGAGTGCCATATTATTAAAATGTTTTGGTGAGGTGGCGGTTACGGCAGCGGAGGCGCTGGAAAATATTGTACTTTTTGGAAAGCTTCTGGTGCCGTTGTATCTGTTGGCAGTGGGAGTGGCCACGGGTAGCGTTACGGCAGGGGCCTATTATCAGCTGCTTTTGCTTTTGATTTATGGTGTGGAGCAGATTCTTCTGGGGGTGGTATTACCGCTTGTGTACAGCTATTGTCTGCTTTCTATGATAAACGGGATTTGGATAGAGGAGAAGCTGGCTCTTTTGGTGGATTTTTTGGCCAAAATCATCGGATGGATATTAAAGGCGGCGCTGGGGATTGTAACCGGAGTCAGTGTATTCCAGTCACTGCTGACACCGGTGCTTGATTCGGTGCGGATGGGCACCTGGCAGAAGGCGGTTTCAGTGATACCCGGCATAGGAGATGCTGCTGAGGGGACCATGGAGCTGGTGGTGGGTTCGGCTGTGGTAATCAAAAACAGTGTGGGACTGGTGCTTTTATTACTTCTTATATTTTTGTGCGCAGCGCCATTGTTTAAGATTTTTCTCATGGCGCTCTTGTTAAAGGCTGCGGCAGCATTTATGGGAATTGTCAGCGATAAACGGATTACAACCTGTGCCAATCGGACAGGAGATGCGGCACTTATGCTGTTTAAGACGTCCGGTACGGCATGTGTGTTGTTTATGATTAGCTTGGCAGTCGTGGCCACAGCTACCAACAGGGGGTTCTAGCATGTTTGAAAATTTGATGGAGTCTGTATGTCGGACAGGAATCTTTATATTATGCGCTCAGGTATTGCTTCATTTCAGACCGAAGGCTGTGTATGAAAAATATTTAAAAATGCTGGTGAGTGCGATGATTTTGGTGCAACTGTTTGCACCTGTGGGGAGTTTATTGCCGGGGGCGGATATCTGGGATTGGGAAGGAAGTATGGCTGAATTTGAGAAGGCAATGGAGGAGCGGTTGGCGCAAACCGCGCAAGAGGCCAACCAATTAGAAACTGTTGTGGAGGAGAACCAAACGGGCGGTGTTCCTTCTATTTCTGTGCCTCCAATTAGTCAGATTTCGATTGTAATAGGCGGGATTGAAGTGCAGGCAGTGGAAGGAGGACGGCAGGATGCAGCAGATTCAGACACAAGTGATTGAGGAGCAGGAGAATAAAATATACAGAAGGGGAAATCGGGAAAATGGCTTTCGAAAGTGGTTTACCCGGGACAATTTGGTAATTGTAGTGCTGGCCGGAATATTGCTGTTTGTGATTACCCTGCCTACCAAGGAACAGCCTGCAGCTTCCTCAGAAAAGAAGGTTTTAGAGGAGGCTGCGCAGACGGCTGAGGAAAGTGTATCTGCCGTATCCGCGACGGAGCAGACCAAATTGGAAGAATATGCTTCCGCACAGGAGCAAAAGCTAAAGCAGCTGCTTAGCGCTATGGAAGGCGTGGGAGAGGTGGAAGTAATGTTAACTTTTGCGTCTTCAGAGGAATTGGTGGTGGAAAAGGATGCACCGGTGGTCCGATCTAATACGGTGGAAAAGGACAGTGCGGGAGGTGCCCGTACGATTACCCAATATGAGGCGGGAGATACCACTGTATATACATCTGTGGCAGGAGACAGCAATCCCTATGTGGTCAAGACTTTAAGCCCGCGGGTAGAAGGTGTGCTTGTCATGGCCCAGGGCGGCTCGGACGGTGAGGTGGTCCGCAATATTACAGAGGCAGTGCAGGCCCTTTTTGGTGTGGAGGCTCATCGGGTAAAGGTGCTTGATATGGATGAGCCGGGTACGGAATCCGGCGTGGTCAGGGGACTATCTGGAAACTAGCGTTTGTAATTCATATATCCGGCAGAGGGCTCATACAATGAAAGTGAAAAGGACTTCCATAAATAAAAGAATAAGAGGGAGAGTAAAGTGAGAAACTTAGTAAAAAAGAATCAACTGATGATTACCGCACTTGCCGTTATGATTGCCATAGCGGGATATCTGCAATTTGCAGGAGATACTTTGGAGGAAGATTATGTAACAGTCAATGACAGTGCTGTAAATGCCGTGGATTCTGCTGATGTAATTACAGAGAATTATACGGCTGGGGATCTGGAGGGCAGCATGGAGCTGGATGGAATGATGGATTTGTCAGAGGAGGATCTGTTGTCCGCAGGTCTGACCGAGATTGAGAGCCTGGATTCTGAGGTGGATGTACTTATGGAGGATTATCTGGACGAGGGTATGTCTGTGGCAGAGGTTACTCCTGAAGAAGGAGAGATTCCCGGTGAAGCTGTACTTACTTCCACCTCCGGTGTCAGTGTGCTTTCTGACGCCAAGCTTTTGAAGGAGCAGACTCGTGCTAAAAATAAAGAGACCCTGATGCAGATTATCGGTAGTGAAGGTCTTACCGATGAACAGAAGCAGGATGCTGTGGACAGTATGGTAGAGATGACTGTAATTGCAGAAAAAGAATCTGCTGCGGAGATTTTGCTGGAGGCAAAAGGTTTTTCGGATGTAGTGGTAAGTATTGTGGACGGAATGGTTGATGTGGTAGTGAATGCAGTGGAGCTCAGTGATGTGCAACGTGCTCAGATTGAGGATATTGTGTATCGTAAAACCGGAATTTCTGCAGAAAATATTGTAATCAGTACTGTTGTAGAGTAGAAAAATGTGGTATGATTTAAAAATGGCAGTGAAAAGCTGCGGTGGATTAAGGTACCTGTTATAGGAAGGATGAAATACCATGGAGAATAGAACAACCAAGCGTATCTTTTTGATTGTACTTGACAGCTTTGGCATCGGACAGATGGAGGATGCGGGAGCGTACGGAGATTTTGATGTAAATACTTTGAGAAGTGTTTCGCAAAGTGAATACTTCCATATGCCTAATATGCAGAAAATGGGGCTTTTTGAAATAGACGGCGTGACATTGGCAGACAAGGGGGAAGTCAGACAGGATGCTGCTTCCCACACTGCTGCCATAGCAAGATTGACAGAGGCTTCCAAAGGGAAAGATACCACCATAGGTCACTGGGAGATTGCAGGTGTTTATTCCGGCAAGCCCTTACCTACCTATCCGGATGGTTTTCCGGAGGAAGTTTTGAAGCCTTTTCGGGAGCAGACAGGCAGAGGCGTGCTGTGTAACAAGCCCTATTCCGGCACCAAGGTCATTGCGGATTATGGCGAGGAACATTTGCGCACCGGGGATTTGATTGTGTATACCTCTGCGGACAGTGTGTTTCAGATTGCTGCCCATGAGGAACTGATTCCCCCCGAGCAGCTGTATGAATATTGCAGAATTGCCCGCAAGATTTTGGTGGGTGAGCATGGCGTGGGCCGGGTAATTGCCAGACCCTTTGTGGGCAGTGAGGGCAATTATACCCGTACCTCCAATCGTCATGATTTCTCCATTGAGGCACCGGCTGTAACCATGCTGGACCAGTTAAAAGAGGCCGGCAAGGATGTGATTGCGGTGGGTAAAATAAAAGATATTTTTGTGGACAGAGGTATTACGGAATCTGTTTATACCACAGGTAATGAGGATGGTATCAAAAAGACCCTGGAATATATGGATCAGGATTTTGAGGGATTATGTTTTGTAAACCTGGTGGATTTTGATTCTCTGTACGGACATCGCAGAGATGTGGACGGGTATGCCAAGGCACTGAGCTATTTCGATGCAAAGCTTACGGAAATTACGGCCAAAATGCGTCCCGGGGATATTTTGATGATCACTGCGGACCATGGATGTGATCCGGCTTATATGGCCACTACGGACCATACCAGAGAGTATGTGCCCTTTGTTATGTATGGAGAAGATATTGAGCCCGTGAATCTGGGCACAAGAAAAACATTTGCCGACATAGGGGCTACTGTGCTACAATGTTTTGGAATTGCGCCGGAATTTGCCGGTGAGAGCATGCTGTAATTTAGGAGGACATTATTTTGGGTAACTATACAGAAGAAATTAACCGTCGTCGAACCTTTGCCATCATTTCCCACCCCGATGCAGGTAAGACTACTTTGACTGAGAAGTTTTTGCTTTATGGAGGTGCCATCAATCTGGCAGGTAGTGTAAAGGGTAAGGCTACTGCCCGGCATGCGGTATCTGACTGGATGCAGATCGAGAAGGAGAGAGGTATTTCCGTTACGTCCTCCGTACTGCAGTTTGAGTATGATGGATATTGCATTAATATTTTGGATACACCGGGACATCAGGACTTCTCTGAGGATACTTATCGTACGCTGATGGCAGCAGATTCTGCGGTGATGGTAATTGATGCTTCCAAGGGTGTTGAGGCCCAGACCAGAAAGCTTTTTAAGGTCTGTGGTATGCGAGGCATTCCTATTTTTACATTTATCAATAAGCTGGACAGAGATGCCAACGATACTTTTGAGCTTTTGGATGATATTGAGAAGGAGCTGGGTATTGCTACCTGTCCCGTAAACTGGCCCATTGGTTCCGGTAAGGCATTCCAGGGTGTGTATGACAGAGAGACCAAGACGGTGATTAAGTATTCTGATACAGAGAAGGGTACCAAGGAAGGTACTGTGACAGAGGTTCCTGTGGAAGACGAGAGCCAGCTGCGCCAGTTGATTGGTGATGAGGCAGCGGACAAGCTTTTGGGCGAAATCGAGCTTTTGGATGGTGCAAGCGCAGAGTTTGATCTGGATGCGGTACAGGCAGGTAAGCTGACTCCCGTGTGCTTCGGTTCCGCGCTGACCAACTTCGGTGTGGAGATTTTCTTGAAACACTTCCTGAACATGACTACGGCGCCTTTGGCAAGAACTGCCGATATCGGTGTGATTAATCCCACAGAGCAGGATTTTTCTGCCTTTGTCTTCAAGATTCAGGCCAATATGAATAAGGCACACAGAGACAGAATTGCATTTATGCGTATCTGTTCCGGACGCTTTGACGCCAATATGGAGGTGCGCCATGTGCAGGGCAATAAGGTGATGCGTCTGTCCCAGCCCCAGCAGATTATGGCGGACGAGCGTAAGATTTTGAGCGAGGCCTATGCAGGCGATATTATCGGTGTGTTTGATCCCGGTATCTTCTCCATCGGAGATACGATTTGTATGCCCAAGGAGAAATTCCAGTATGAGGGTATTCCTACCTTTGCGCCGGAGCATTTTGCAAGAGTACGCCAGGTGGACACCATGAAGCGTAAGCAGTTTGTAAAGGGCATAGAGCAGATTGCTCAGGAGGGTGCTATCCAGATTTTCCAGGAGTTTAACACCGGTATGGAGGAAATCATCGTAGGTGTTGTAGGTGTGCTGCAGTTTGAGGTGCTGAAGTACAGACTGGAGAACGAGTACAATGTGGAGATTCGTCTGGAAAATCTCCCCTATGAGCACATCCGTTGGATTGAGAATAAAGAAGAAGTGGATTTGACCAAGATTACCGGAACCTCCGATATGAAGAAGGTAAAGGATATGAAGGGTAATCCTCTGCTTTTGTTTATCAATTCATGGAGTATCGGTATGACTCTGGACCGTAATCCGGGTCTGGTGCTTACAGAGTTTAGCAAGAATTAAAATAGAATCAGTTAAGGAATTGATATATGAATAAAGCCCACGGGGACAACAGAGTTTACCAAAGAAAACGGTTATTTTCGCTACTATTATCCATGTATATGTTTTGTGTGGTGTCCTGCATGACAGGCTGCGGCACAGAGGAACTTCTGGATTTGACTAAAGAAGAACTCCTTCAGCAGACCGGAGAGGGGGTATTGGAGGCTACAAGAACCCTTTCTTTGGAGGAGCTGGAAAAGCAGGCTGAGGATTCAAGTGCAGGAGAGCCATATAGTATTTCGTCAGGAGACAGTCTGTTGTATGAGGGCGGCAGCAGTTATGCAAGGGAGCGACTCAGTGGGGCTGAGCAAATCTGGTATGATGATATAAAACAAGCCATGGGAAAGGTGCAGGAAAAGGTGAAATTGTCCCAGGAAGGTTTGAAGGCCGGGCTTGATGAGACTCATGTGGACAGGATTTTTCAGAGTGTGCTGGATGATCATCCGGAACTGTTTTATGTAGAGGGCTACAGTTACACCAAGTATACAAGAGGGAATAAAACGGTAGCTTTGGAGTTTAGCGGTACTTACAATAGGGATAAAGATACGGTTTACGCCCACAAGCAGGAGATTGAGGAAGCTGTTGCAAAGATAATTGCACCGGCGGTCTCTTTGGAGGACGACTACGAGAAAATCAAATATGTCTATGAAGAGTTGATAACGGATACGGAGTATCTGGTGGACTCGGAGGACAATCAGAATATTTATTCTGTATTTGTGAATAAAAAGTCTGTTTGTCAGGGGTATGCCAAGGCCTTTCAGTATTTGATGTACCGGCTGGACGTAGATTGTACGCTGGTACAGGGTACTGTGGTGGAAACCGGAGAGGGACATGCCTGGAATCTGGTTTGCTCTAATGGGACATACTATTATGTGGACCCCACCTGGGGGGACATTACCTATCAGAATGCGCAGAATAATGCGCAGCCCGGGGAGGATAGAGCGCAGGATTTGCCGGGAGTAAGCTATGATTACCTGTGCATTACCTCGAAGCAGCTGTTTCGGACCCATCAGGTTAAAACGCCCGACAAGTTGCCGGTTTGTGAGGATTTAAGTGACAATTATTATGTGCGTGAGGGTGCATATTTTACAGTGTATGACGAGGAAAAGATGGCGGCCCTTGTGGAAAGGCGCCTTGCGGAAAATTGTGGAGAGATTGCCCTGATGTGCAGTGACGAGACCTGTTTTAACGAAATGAAAACAGCTCTTTTGGACCGGCAGGAATTGTTTGGTTATCTTGCAGGAAGTGGTATACAATCCTTTGTATACAGTTGCAATGAAAGTCAGTATACCTTAACATTTTTTATGATGACAAGTTAGAGGTAGCTGTGGTATAATTGACACAAGTCAGAGCCGTTAGGCAAAAGGAAACGGAGGAAACAAAATGGAGAGAGAAATCGAGCAGAACACAGTGGTTCTTAAGGATAAGGCTAACGTAGGTGAAGTGCAGATTGCAGATGATGTAGTGGCAATGATTGCTTCCTTGGCAGCTTCTGAGATTGAGGGTGTGTATCCTGCAGCCGGCAACATTACCAATGAGTTGATGGCTAAGGTGGGTGTGAAGAAGCTGACTAAGGGCGTGCGTGTAGACTTGCAGGAGACCGGCGTGACCGTTGACCTGGCAATTACGATGGACTACGGCTACAATATTCCCGCAACCTGCCAGCAGGTACAGAACAAGGTAAAGGTTGCTGTTGAGAATATGACCGGTCTGGTATGTACTTGTGTAAATATCCGTATTGCCGGCGTGAATATGAAAAAGGACAAATAAAGGATAAAGTTATGATGGGACGACACGAGCTGAGAGAGCAGGTTTTCAGACTTTTATTCCGTGTGGAGTTTAATTCCGCGCAGGATATGGAGGAGCAGAAAGCTCTTTTTCTGGATGATCTGCCTGCTGAAGATACGGTGCGTGCTGCGAGCGAGAAGGATAGTGCCTATATTGCGGATAGATGCAGCAAGGTTCAGGATAAGATCAGTGAAATTGATAAAATAATCGACGACAACACGGAAGGTTGGGATACTACCCGTATGGGTAAGGTGGAGCTTACCGTGCTTCGTCTCGGAGTGTATGAGATTCTCTTTGATGAGGATATTCCTGCCTCCGTGGCAATTGATGAGGCAGTGGGTCTGGCCAAGCAGTACGGTCAGGAATCTTCCGGTGGCTTCGTCAATGCAATTCTTGCAAAAATAGTGAAATTGGGTGAGAACAATTCGTAACGTATATACGGTTGGACAACTAAATGCCTATGTAAAAAATATGTTCACGCAGGATTATCTTTTGCAGTCTGTCTTCGTCAAGGGCGAAGTCAGCAACTGCAAATATCATTCCTCTGGACATATTTATTTTACTTTAAAGGATGGAAAAGGTACCATAGCCTGCGTGATGTTTGCCGGATACCGCACAGGACTGGGGTTTCGTCTGGCAGAAGGGCAGCAGGTAGTTGTGGGCGGCACGGTGGATGTATATGAACGTGACGGCAAATATCAGCTGTATGCCAAGCAGATTGTGCTGGACGGTGCAGGTCTTCTCTATGAGAAGTTCGAGCAGCTGAAGGCGGAGCTTGCGGAGTGCGGTATGTTTGCACCGGAGTATAAGCAGCCCATTCCTAAGTATATTAAGACCTTAGGGGTGGTGACAGCGTCTACCGGAGCTGCAGTGCGGGATATTATCCAGGTGGCAGGAAGAAGAAATCCCTATGTACAGATTATTTTGTATCCGGCCATTGTACAGGGTGAGGCTGCGGCGGCAAGTATTGTAAATGGTATCCGCGCATTGGAACGTCAGGGCGTGGATGTGATGATTGTGGGTCGTGGCGGTGGTTCCATAGAGGATTTGTGGGCCTTCAATGAACGGGAAGTGGCGCAGGCAGTGTTTGATTGCAGTGTGCCGATTATTTCTGCAGTAGGACATGAGACGGACACCACCATTATTGATTATGTGTCGGATTTGAGAGCTCCTACGCCTTCTGCGGCGGCAGAGCTTGCGGTAACGGATATTCGTGAGATTCTTGGCGAGGCAGACCGGTACAGGCAGCGTCTGGACCAGTTGATGAAACGCCGTTTGGACGGAGAATACAGGCGTCTGGAGCAGTGTAAGATGCGTCTGAAATTCTACAGTCCTTCCAGCCGTATCAGAGATCATAAGGAGCATAGCCGCAGATTGGAAGAGCAGCTGCAAAACAGTATGGATAGGCTTCTTCGCAAGAGACGTCACCAGCTGGATTTGTATATTGAGAGAATGCGCGGTCTGTCCCCGCTGGAAAAGCTAAAAAGCGGATTTTCCTATGTGGAGGATGAGACGGGAAGAAATATCCGTTCCATAGCGTCTGTGGAGCCGGGACAGCAGTTGCGAATCCGGGTGCAGGACGGTAATATTCTGACACAGGTGTGTTCTACTGAAGCTGTTGAAGGTAGGGATTAGACAGGCGAAGGCCTGACAGAGGAGAATATATGGCAGTGAAGAAACAGGCGGAAGAGACGCCTTTGACACTAGAAGAAAATTTTGCCCGTCTTGAGGAGACCATTGAGCGTCTTGAGGACGAGGATATCTCCCTTGAGGATGCATTTGCAGCCTATAGTGAGGGAATGAACTTGCTCAAAAACTGTAACGAACAGATTGACCGAGTAGAGAAAAAGGTGCTGAAACTTGCCGAGGACGGCGGGCTGGAGGAACTTTAAGATGGAGAATACAACTCAGGATTTTAAGAAGCTGTTAAATGAAAAAGTGGCAGGAATTGAAGAATTGCTGGAGCGGTATCTTCCCTGTGATGATGATGCGCCCGGAGTCATTGTGGAGGCTATGTATTATAGTGTGATGGCCGGCGGAAAGCGTCTGCGTCCCATGTTGATTCAGGAAATGTACCGGATGTTTGGCGGAAAGGATGCACTGGCAGAGCCTTTTATGGCTGCTATGGAGATGATCCATACGTATTCATTGGTGCATGATGATTTGCCTGCCATGGACAATGATGAATACCGCAGGGGCCGCAAGACCACATGGGCAGTGTACGGCGATGCCATGGGCATTCTGGCCGGAGACGGTCTGTTAAACTATGCGTTTGAAACTGCTTTAAAGGCGTTTGAAAGCTGTAAAACGGCGGAAGAATATAGCAGAGTGCACAGCGCGATTTCTGTGCTTGCAAAGAATGCAGGAATAAACGGTATGATTGGCGGTCAGGTGGCGGATATCCGAGCAGAGGACAATCCTCAGCAAGTTACGGAAGAGGATTTATGTTATATTCACACCCACAAGACCGGAGCGTTGATCGAGGCATCTATGTTAATCGGTGCTATTTTGGGCGGTGCATCCAAGGAAGAGCAGGAGCTTGTGTCCAAGTGTGCAATGGATATCGGTCTGGCATTCCAGATTCAGGATGATATCCTGGATGTGGTGGGCAACAGTGCAGAGCTGGGTAAGCCTGTAGGTAGTGATGCAGCCAACGGCAAGCAGACCTACGTGACGTTGAAGGGCATGGATGCATCTGTGGCAGAAGTTGAACGCCTTTCTGATGAAGCTACAGAGATTTTACAAAAGCTCCCCGGCGACCATGAGTTCATGGAGATGTTGATAAGCTATTTGATTGCCAGACGTAAGTAGTCCCTGGTACAGGAGAGAATATGTTACTGGAAAAGATAGAAAATCCCAATGATATAAAGAAAATAAATAAGAGTGATTACAGTGAGCTTGCAGATGAGATCAGAGATTTTCTGATTCAGAAGATTAGTGTAACAGGCGGACATCTGGGATCGAATCTTGGTGCGGTGGAGCTTACCATGGCGCTGCATTTGTCTTTGAATTTGCCGGAGGATAAGATTATCTGGGATGTGGGACATCAGTCCTACACTCATAAGCTTCTAACAGGCCGTAAAGACGGATTCGATGGTCTGCGCCAGTTCCACGGCATGAGTGGTTTTCCCAAGAGAAAAGAAAGTGCCTATGACGCGTTTGATACCGGCCATAGCTCCACATCTATTTCTGCGGGCTTAGGTCTGGTTAAGGCCAGAGATATCAAGGGTGAAAAGAGGACGATTGTGTCTGTAATCGGTGACGGTTCCCTGACCGGTGGTATGGCTTATGAGGCGTTAAATAATGCTGCGAAGCTGGAGACCAACTTTATTATTGTTTTAAATGACAACAAAATGTCTATTTCTGAAAATGTGGGCGGTGTTTCCAAATATTTGAACAACATTCGTACTGCATCCGGTTATCTGGATTTGAAGGAAGGTATTTATAATGCGTTAAGCTCCACCAAGGGTGGTGATGGTATGGTGAAAGGAATTCGTCGTGCCAAAGCAAGCTTTAAGCAACTGGTTATTCCCGGAATGCTGTTTGAGGATATGGGCATTACTTATTTAGGCCCGGTGGATGGACACGATATCGATGGCTTAATTCGTATTTTTAAGGAAGCCAAGCGTGTAAAGGGTGCTGTTATGGTTCATGTGCTGACCCAGAAGGGTAAGGGATACGGACCGGCAGAGAAGCATCCCGCCAGATTCCATGGTGCAGAGCCTTTTGATATCGAGACAGGTATTCCTTCCAAGAAAAGAACAGAAGCCAATTATACGGATATTTTTTCTACTGTTATGTGTAAACTGGGCCAGAGAGACCAGCGTGTGGTGGCGATTACTGCAGCCATGCCGGATGGTACAGGTTTAAAGCGTTTCCGCAATATGTATCCGGACAGATTTTTTGATGTGGGTATTGCGGAGGAGCATGCGGTGACTTTTGCGGCAGGTTTGGCAGCGGGAGGATTAAAGCCTATTGTAGCAGTTTATTCATCCTTCCTGCAGAGAGCGTATGATCAGATTCTGCATGATGTGTGCATTCAGAATTTGCCGGTGGTGTTTGCTATTGACAGAGCTGGGTTAGTTGGAAGTGACGGTGAGACCCATCAGGGCATTTTTGATTTTACCTATTTGTCCGGTATTCCTAATATGAGTATTATGGCCCCCAAGAATAAATGGGAGCTTTCTGATATGTTGAAATTTGCTGTGAATTTTGACGGTCCCATTGCCCTTCGTTATCCCAGAGGTACCGCCTATGCGGGACTGGAAGAGTTCCGTGCGCCCGTGGAATACGGCAAGGCAGAGTGGATTTATGAGGAGTCGGAGATTGCGCTTTTTGCGGTGGGAAGTATGGTAAAGACTGCAGAGGCTGTCAGGGACAGCTTAAAGGCACAGGGACATCAGGTGAGTCTTGTGAATGCACGTTTTGTAAAGCCTATTGATGAAGCGGCTGTGCTTCAGGCGGCTGGTAAGCACCGTCTGATTGTTACCATGGAGGAGAATGTGGGAAGCGGTGGCTACGGCGAGAAGGTGCTGGATTGTCTGTACGCGAATCAGGCACTTAACGAAAATTGCCAATGCATTTGTATTACCCTTCCCGATGCCTATATTGAGCATGGAAATGTAGAGCTTTTGAAAAAAGAAATCGGCGTGGATGCGGACAGTATCGTGAGCCGTATCACAGAGGTGTTGAAATAACATGAAGGAACGTTTGGACGTTATTTTAGTGAATGAGGGCTATGCACCGTCCAGAGAAAAGGCCAAAGCTATCATTATGTCCGGCAATGTATATGTGAACGGACAAAAGGAGGACAAGGCAGGCACATCCTTTGATATGACCAAAATCAAACAACTGGAGGTGCGCGGTGCAAGTTTAAAATACGTAAGTCGAGGTGGTCTGAAGCTTGAAAAGGCTATGAAGCAGTGGGCCTTTAAGCTGGATGGGCTTGTTTGTATGGATATTGGAGCTTCCACCGGAGGATTTACGGATTGCATGCTGCAAAATGGTGCTACGAAGGTTTATTCCGTAGATGTGGGACATGGGCAGCTGGCATGGAAGCTTCGCAATGATGAGCGGGTGGTTTGCATGGAGCAGACCAATTTCCGTTATCTGACAAGAGCGGATATCCAGGATGATTTGGATTTTGCCAGTGTGGATGTGTCCTTTATATCCCTGACCAAGATACTGATACCTGCCCGTAATCTGTTAAAAACCGGTGGCGAAATGGTGTGCCTGATTAAGCCCCAGTTCGAAGCCGGTCGTGAAAAGGTAGGCAAAAACGGCGTAGTCCGGGAACCCAAGGTGCATGAGGAAGTAATCTGCAAGATTGTGGACTATGCAGCGAGTATCGGGTTCGATGTATTGCATCTGGAGCATTCCCCTATCAAGGGACCGGAGGGCAATATCGAGTACCTGTTACATATCAGGAAGGCAGAAGAGATTTCGGAGGAGGTTTTGGAGCTTTCCGAGCGTGAAGCAGAGGAACGTCTGCAGGAGATAACGGAAAGCAAAACAGGACTTTCCAAAGAGGTAAGTTGGGCCAGACAAATTGCTGAAATTGTAGAGCAGTCTCACAAGTTGTAAGGAGGTAAGCATGAAACATTTTCTGATTTACACCAACAAAAACAAGGACAAGAACCTGGTAAATACCAGCCGTATCAAGAGTTATCTGGAGTGTATGGGACAGAGGGTTACCTTGAAAATCAAGGAAAAGAACTGGACAGAAGATAATTCAGAGGATTCAGAGGAAGCCAAGGATATTCCCACAGATGTGGATTATATGATTGTTTTGGGCGGCGACGGTACGGTACTGCAGGCGGCCAGAGAGACGAAGAAGTTGTTTATTCCCATTGTGGGTGTGAATCTAGGTACCTTGGGATATATGACTGAGATTGAGATGGCTCATATAGAAGAGGCATTGGACCAGCTGATTGCCGGCAATTTTATCAAGGAATCCCGCATGATGCTTAACGGCAAAGTGACCTTCCACTGCGGCAAGCAATGGGAAGAGGGCTGGGCGTTAAATGATATTGTTATTTCCCGTAGGGGTTCCATGCAGATGATTTATCTGGATATTTATGTGAATGGTCAGTTTTTGCATAGATACAAGGCGGACGGAATGATTGTGGCAACACCTACAGGTTCTTCCAGTTATAGTTTGTCAGCAGGCGGACCTTTGGTAATTCCCGATGCAAAATTGATTATGCTTACTGCAATCTGTCCACACTCCTTAAATCACAGAAGTATTGTGTTAAAGCCTGAAGATGTGGTAGAGATTGAGGTGCCTGCCGGAAGAGAGGGTCAGAAACAGACAGTGGAGGCCAATTTTGACGGAAGCCATAAGATTTCCATGTGTACGGGCGACCGTATCCGAATTGTGCAGTCCGAGAAAATTACAGAGTTTTTGAGACTGAATCAGGTGAGCTTCATGGAAGTGTTACATAAGAAATTCAGCGAATAAAGGTTATGAATGTATGAAGAAACGCAGACATGCAAAAATTATTGAGATAATCGAAAAGCAGAACATCGAGACACAGGAGGAGCTGGCAACTTGTTTGAAAGCAGCCGGCTTTGATGTAACCCAAGCCACTGTGTCCAGAGATATCAGGGAGCTGCAGCTTTCCAAGGTGTCTGATGGCAAGGGCAGACAGCGTTACGCAGTCTTGGGCAAAGATGACGGATTTATGGGAGACCGTTATATCCGCGTGCTTAGAGAGGGCTTTGCATCCATGGATGTGGCCCAGAATCTGGTGGTAATCAAAACGGTTGCAGGCATGGCCATGGCGGTGGCGGCTGCTTTGGATGCCATGAGATTCCCTGAGGTATTAGGTTGTATAGCAGGAGATGATACCATTATGGTTGCTTCTCATACTATGGAGGAGGCCACCCGGCTTACACACAAAATACAGGAAATGTTGGATAAATAATCCTGCGGTGCTTTGGAGAAGGCCGGAAGGAGAAAATATGTTACAAAGATTACATGTAAAAAATTTGGCACTGATGGAAGAGACCGAGGTAGAATTTGCCCCCGGTCTTAATATTCTGACCGGTGAAACAGGCGCGGGTAAATCCCTTTTGATTGGTTCGGTGAACCTTGCGCTGGGGGCAAAATTTGAAAAGGACATGCTCAGAGAAGGTGCAGAGAATGCATTGGTAGAGCTTACCTTTACTTGTGAAGGTGAGGCGGTAAATGCCAAGCTTTCAGAGATGGGCTTCGAAGCAGAGGATGGTATGATTATCATCAGCCGCAAGATGCAGCCGGGAAAGAGTGTTTGCAGAATCAACGGCGAAACTGTTACAGCCAAGCAAGTAAAGGAACTTGCAGAGGTATTGATTGATATCCATGGTCAACATGAGCATCAGTCCCTGCTTCATAAAAAGAAGCATATGGAAATTTTGGATGCTTATTGTGGTGAAGAATACAAAGGTCCGGCCGCGCAGGTAGCGCAGTTATATGCCCAGTGTAGGCAGTTGGAGGAAACACTGCAAAGTGAAGCAATGGATGAGGTCTCCAAGGCAAGGGAACAGTCTTTGGCGGAGTTTGAACTTCGTGAAATAGAAGAGGCTCATTTGACCGAAGGTGAGGATGAGGAGTTAGAGCAGCTTTACCGTCGAATGAGCAATGGCCGCAAGATCAGTGAAAGTCTGGCAGAAAGCTATTGTTATTCCGGTACGGACAGTGACAATGGTGCCGGGGCAGCACTGAGCAGAGCCCTTCGTGCCCTTCGTCAGGTTACCATGTATGATTCCCGTTTGGAGGAATTGGAAGATCAGCTTTCAGAAGTGGATAATCTGCTGGCAGACTATAATCGGGATATTGCTGATTACATGAGTGACTGCGAGTTTGACGGTGAAGAATTTGCCCGTGTAGAGGAGCGGCTTAATACCATTAACAGACTGAAGGGAAAATATGGTAATTCCATTTCTGAGATTTTAGGATATGGCATTTCCAGACAAGCTCTTTTGGACAAATTGGCAGATTATGATGCCTATATGGCAAAGCTTCATAAGGAACTTGAAGAAGCGAATGCCAAGCTTGAGCAGGCTTGTGAGAAGCTGTCAGAAGTACGAAGAAGCAATGCAAAAATCCTTACACAGCAGTTGAAGGATGCGTTGGTGCAGCTGAATTTCTTGACGGTAGAATTTGCGACCTCGGTGCGTCCGGGCGGAAGTATAACTGCCAAGGGCTACGATGATGTGGAGTTTTTGATTTCTACCAATCCCGGAGAAAGCTTAAAGTCCTTGAGCCAGGTGGCCAGCGGTGGTGAGTTGTCCAGAGTGATGCTGGCAATTAAGACAGTTTTGGCAGGCAGAGATGAAATCGATACCTTAATTTTTGATGAGATAGATGCGGGTATCAGCGGACGTACTGCATGGAAGGTGGCCGGACAGTTGGATGTGGTGGGCGGTGCCCATCAGGTGATTTGTATTACCCATCTGCCTCAGATTGCTGCCATGGCGGATGCACACTTTGTTATCGAGAAAAGTAGTACGGACAGCCGTACCATTACGGATATTCGTCAGATTGAGGGTGAAGATCAGTTGGCAGAGCTGGCAAGGATGCTGGGTAGTGATGAACTGACTCAGGCGGCACTGTCTAATGCCAAGGAGCTTCGCAATCAGGCATTGAGTGTGAAGTGTAATTAGAAATTAAATAAATGTATTTTGATTTTTCATAAATGAAAACTGCAAAAATTTCGCATACTAGGGACAAGAATGTGAACACAGAAAGCGAGATGGCAGTTATGAAAATACAAGATACCGAAAATAACAGCGTCAAAAAACAGGCGGGCAGCCAGACAGTGATTTTTCTGGAGGGCTGGCGCAGATGTGCCAGGAGAAGACAAATCTATCGACTGTGCCTGTGTTTTGCGCTGTTTTTAAGTTGTACGGTTTTGGCTGTTTATGGATACTATCTGATTGATAAGGATATTCCGTCTGTGATACATGTGCGGGCAGGGGAAGCGCAATCCTTTGATTTGGATGTGCCGGCTAAAGCAGAATTGATTAGTGCAGGTTCTCTTGGAGAAAGCAATATTCCTAAGGGGGAAGTGATTATTGATTTAAGCGAGCCGGTTACTTTGAAAGCAGACGGTACAGAAGAATATTCCATGTTGGTGAAGCTCTTTGGGATTCTGCCTTTTAAAGAGGTGGGCATTGAGGTTGTAGAGGATCAGGAACTGATTCCTATGGGTGTGCCTGTAGGAATTTACATGGAGGCAGAAGGCATACTGGTAATCGGTGTGGGGGAGTTTGAGGGGCAGAATGGCCAGAAGTGTGCTCCGGCCCAAAATATTTTGCAATCCGGCGACTACGTCCGCAAATTAAATGGCGAAGAGATGCCGGACAAGGAGACCTTTATCAATGGAATTGAAGCCAGCGGGGGCACACCTCAGGTTGTTACGGTGGAACGCAACGGGCAGTTGATTGATGTACAGGTAAATCCGGTGAAAGACAGTACCGGAGCCTACAAGATTGGCGTATGGGTCAGAGACAGCACGCAGGGTGTAGGAACTATGACTTATATGGATACAGAGGGTAATTTTGGGGCTTTGGGTCATGGAATCAGTGATGTGGATACCAGTACTTTGATGAACATGTACGATGGAACATTATATCGCACCCAGATTCTGTCAATTGAAAAAGGAGCTGCCGGAGATCCGGGAGAAATGACAGGAATTATTGTTTATTCGAATGCAAATATTCTGGGAGATATCACGTATAACGGCGCAGAAGGTATATTTGGCACATGTAACGCGAAAGGTATGCAGATGGCCGAGAAAAGTGCCATGCCCATTGGATTTAAACAGGAAATTGAGGAAGGACCGGCGCAGATACTTTGTACGGTAGATGGTGAGACCAAATATTACGATATTGAGATTACCGATATTCATTTGGACCGGGATAATATAAACCGAGGCATTGAACTGACAGTTACAGATCAGGAGCTTTTGAATATTACCGGCGGTATAGTACAGGGCATGAGCGGCGCACCCATTATACAGGATGGGAAGATTATCGGTGCTGTGACGCATGTGCTGGTACAGGACAGCACAAGAGGGTATGGAATATTTATAGAGAATATGTTGGAACATTGAGAAGTACACAAGGTGTTGAATGAATCACAATCATAAAATGGCAGTTAAGGGTATGTTTGGTAGAAAATAATAAAAAACACACCCTTAACTTGCAAAAATCAAAGTGT
>JAZQFO010000074.1:0-3488 GCA_045539535.1 Acetatifactor sp. | reverse complement strand
CATTGGACAGATTCCATTTTTACATCTCTCATACGCTTTTGCTTATGTAACTTCATCTAAATACATTTTTATTAATCCACTACAAAATAATCCCCAAAACAATATACTTACAATTAAAGCATTTATAATCAGACTTTTCAGGGTGTTTTTCTTATCCATTGGATTACATTTTTTTCTTATAAAATAAACAGGTAACATTACCAGCACCAGCGCAATCCAAAATATTACCACACATAATATAAGTATCAATATATCTTCCATCATACAAACCTCCGTAACAAAAGAATGCTCCCAAGACAAATAACGAACCTTTATCTTTTCCTCTCCCGATACGCATAGTACTCATGTACCAGGCTCCGGTACCCCCACTCTTTCAAGGTCTCATAGCGAATTCTGAAATTCCCCTTATAATGCCTGCCGGTCACGGCATAGCGGATGTACTTCTGCATATAAGCATCGATCTCCTTAAGCCCCTTATCCGTGGTCAGATTAGGGAAAAACCACCGCTCCCAGCTAAACTCATCTGAAAGCCATTCTCCTGCTTCCATGCGCTTCCCCGGCTCTCTGCATCCGTAGAACTTGGCATTCATGGCACGAATAAAACCAACCGCAGCCTTCCTCGGTTCCAAATTCTTCTTTCGTTGCCAGCGCATCAGAGCATTGGCCTTTCTTTTAATTCTAGCCTTGGTCTTGCGGATAGTATTGGGGGAAAGGTCAATCTCCCCATTATGATATGCAAAACCAAGAAAAGAAAAAACCTCTCCCGGTCCGGTGATTGTCACCTTGTCCGGATTTACGGTAAGTCCCAGATTTGCAATACGCTCTCGCAAAACCCGTTCGTAGTACTGTAAATCCTCATAAGTATCCGCAAAAATCAAAATATCATCCGAATATCTGTAATAACTTACCCCTAACTCCTCAAAATAGTAATCTGTCTCAGACAGATACACATTAGCCAAAAAAGGAGAAATGGGTGTTCCCGCCATGGCACCATGATTTTCTGAAATAACCTCCCCTTCGTAAAGTACCCGGTCTTCTGCCAGAATCCGCTCAAGCATCTGATATAATTTCTCATCTGTCTTTTGGATAAATCCAAGCTTCTTAAGCAAAATCTCCACATCTATGGAATTGAAATAATTACTGATATCCATTTTCAGGCAATACTGACTCCTGATGCGTTTATCACTCCGAAGTCTCCGCAAAGCATCTCTCACACCGTACCCCCGTCGGAACGCATAGCAGTTAGGGCAAAACAGCTCATTATAGCGATATAAATGAAAGGCAATAAACTTCAAGAAAATCCCCTCATCTCCCTCAAAGGAGTACACCACCCTTTTCTTGTGGGTCCCCTCCTTATTCACAATGCGCTTTGTAGGCAAGCTTGACGGATATTTCCCCTGCTCCCAATTTTCACACATCGGCGCATAAGCCTTGCGATCAATAAAGTCCCTGATCTGCTCCTCTTCTGACTTAGATAAATGCTGTTTTTCTATTTTGTAATTTAAGAAAAAAAGCCACGCCTCTTCCCGGCAGGCTTCCTCAAAAATACTCTTCACCATATCCCGTCTACCTATATAATTATTTACATAAAAAAAGAAAGAGAAACGACTTTGAAGTAATCGAAGCCGTGCTCGATTAACACCGGACTGAACATGCTCCCATTGCCCGCAAAATGCTGCCGAAACCTTCGACATTGCAGAACATGCTTGATCCCCCACGGGCGCAACTTGCGTTGCATTTCTCTTTCTTTTTGACAAATTATATATTTACAATTTTCTTCAACTGCTCTCTGATGTAACTGGTACGATTGGGCAGTCTCATAATAAAGTGTACATAGCCTACACGATTGTACTCACAAGCCTCCCTTGCCAGACGGGTACGCTTATTCCAATAATCATTGGGCGGTGACAGAAGAATAATCATAGCCACCGGCGCGCCATTATAGTACAAGCCATATGTATAATCCAGAGCACCTGCCTGCGCACACATCTCAGAAGCTTTGATGTTCTTGCGAATCTCAATTCTGTCGCCCCACTCTTCAGACACTACATTGCGGATACGCTGTTCAACCACGGAAATCTTACCACAGCAATCACATTCTGCATCGTTCCTGCTACCGCCAGACTCACATCCATCTTTTTTGAAAAAAATATCTAAGAATCCCATAACACCCTCCACGTATATAGAAATACCACGTACATCATACCATTTCTCAGCAGATTGTGCAAGCTACAACCCTTTTGCTTAATCCTCCCCGCAAATCTCTTCAAACCTTGCCTGCATCACATGCCAGGGCACTGCCACCAGCTCCCCCTCTTCATTGCCTCCACAAATCATACCAATAAAATTCCCCAAGCTGTCATAAAGGCCTCCTCCGGACATACCCTGATGCACCTCACACTGGGCCAGAATCATATACTGTTCGAAATCCTCCACATAAATCCAAGGTTCCAGCAAGGTTCCCAAATACTCCACCGGCTCCCCTGCCTGATGGCCCTTTGCAGTTACGATTTCTCCAGCCGCCAACACATCATAAGCAGATTTGTCTGTACAGATTTCTTGAAATATGCCTGCATCCTCTAAGGGCAAATCTGCAATTGACAGATAAACAAAAGCCAAATCCTCATCCTTCGCCGGATAATACTCTGTGCAGCAAAATTGCTTATCTTCTACTGTTACGCGAATCTCATCACCCTTATCTCTTGCATCCGTCACATGAGCTGCAGTGGCAATCCACACGCCGTCTTCAGTCACATCGTAAACCACGCCGGTGCCCACCGCCTTCCTTACGTTCTCCACCGAACGTATTTCCAGACAAAGCTGTTCCGCTTTAATAATATCTACATTGATTCCCATCGACGCTTCACTGCCCCCCGGAGCATCTTCCTGTTCTTGCACCGGCTCCTGCGGCCTATCCAAGAATACCATCATGCCGCCAACAGCCAACAATACCATTACAGCCCCCAGCAGTAAACTTATCGCTTTCTTCTTATGCTTTGCCATGTTATGCCTCACATCTGTTTCAACATACTTAAAAAGCGGACCGAAACCTCTCATTAGGTGCGGTCCGCTATTTTCTAATAATAGGTGTAAGCAAGACGATAAGCCGGGTTATGTCGTTGGACGATCATCTATCTGGCACGACTGTTGCCAGCCGCATCTAGCGACCCACCTGAAAGCAGGCCGGGCCGACCTATTGCTTTCTTTTTGGTCTTGCTTCGGATGGGGTTTACATGGCTCCGCCCGTTACCGGACGGACGGTAGTCTCTTAAGCTACCTTTCCACCCTTACAAGAGACTTGCGAAGCAAGTCTCTTGCGGTATATTTCTGTTGCACTAGCCTTGGAGTCACCTCCACCGGACGTTATCCGGCATCCTGCCCTATGAAGCCCGGACTTTCCTCACCCGGACGCTTGCGCGCCCGACCGCGATCGTCTGTCTTACTTACACGTTTGCTATTATAGCTTTTTTGTCTCTAAAATACAAGTA
>JAZQFO010000073.1:0-30224 GCA_045539535.1 Acetatifactor sp. | reverse complement strand
AGAGTCTGTTCAACTTGTATTCAAACAGATTGGGCACATTGGTAGCGTTCTTCTTGCCACCGATACCGCGCTCGCAGCGGTTGCCGGAGATAAACTGGCGTCCACCGGAAAACTTGTTGATGGTCAGTCGGCAACTATTGGTACAGCCCTTACATTTAGCCATGCTGGTTTCGAACTTCAGGTCGCAGATTTTCTCATAGGAGAGCATGGAGGTCTCGTAGCCCTCTTCAAACTTGTCTCTGGCAATCAAAGCAGCACCGAAAGCTCCCATAATACCTGCAATGTCAGGACGGATTGCCTGACAGTTCGCAATCTTTTCAAAGCTGCGAAGTACTGCATCGTTGTAGAAGGTACCACCCTGAACAACAATATTTTTGCCAAGCTCAGAGGCATCAGATACCTTGATAACCTTGAAAAGTGCGTTCTTTATAACAGAGTAAGCGAGACCGGCAGAGATATCGGCAACGGACGCGCCTTCCTTCTGGGCCTGTTTTACTTTGGAATTCATAAATACAGTACAGCGGGTACCCAGATCAATGGGATGCTCCGCAAAAAGAGCTGCCTGTGCAAAGTCCTGTACACTGTAATTTAAGGATTTTGCAAAGGTCTCAATAAAGGAACCGCAACCGGAGGAGCAAGCTTCGTTAAGCTGTACACTGTCTACGGTCTGGTTCTTGATCTTAATGCATTTCATGTCCTGGCCGCCAATGTCCAAGATGCAGTCTACATCAGGGTTGAAGAAGGCGGCAGCATTGTAGTGGGCAACAGTCTCAACTTCGCCGTCATCTAAAAGGAATGCGGCCTTCATCAGTGCTTCGCCGTAACCGGTGGAGCAGGAACGGACAATTTTAACGCCTTCGGGAAGCTGTTCGTAAATCTCCTTCAGGGAGCGGATTGCAGTGTTTAAGGGGCTTCCGTCATTGCCGGAGTAAAAGGAGTAGAGAAGCTGTCCTTCTTCGCCAACCAGTGCTACTTTTGTAGTGGTGGAACCGGCATCAATTCCCAGGAATGCATATCCTCTATAGGTAGCAAGGTCGCCGGTGGCCACATGATGGGCACTATGACGCTTTTTAAAACTTTCGTAGGAAGCCTTGTTCTCAAATAAAGGCTCCATACGCTCCACTTCAAATTCCATCTTAATCTCGGAGGAAAGCTTGTTAACCATCTCCTCCATGGTATAGAATACCTCTTCCTTGGCATTCAGAGCAGAGCCGATGGCTGCAAAGAGGTGGGAGTTGTCCAAATCAATAATATGTTCGTCATCCAATTTCAAGGTACGGATAAATGCTTCCTTTAACTGGTCCAGGAAGTGTAAAGGACCGCCCAAGAAGGCAACGTGACCGCGAATAGGCTTACCGCAGGCAAGACCGGAGATGGTCTGGTTTACCACTGCCTGGAAAATAGAAGCGGAAAGGTCTTCCTTGGTGGCACCTTCGTTAATCAGGGGCTGAATATCTGTCTTGGCAAATACACCACAACGTGCAGCGATGGTGTATAAGGACTGGTAATTCTTGGCATACTCATTTAATCCGGAAGCATCGGTCTGAATCAGGGATGCCATCTGGTCGATGAAGGAGCCGGTACCACCGGCGCAGATGCCGTTCATACGCTGCTCTACATTGCCGCCTTCAAAATAGATAATCTTAGCATCCTCGCCACCAAGCTCGATGGCTACGTCGGTCTGGGGAGCCAGATCCTTAAGTGAGGTTGCCACAGCGATTACTTCCTGCGTAAAGGGCACACCTAAATGATTAGCCAGAGTCAGTCCGCCGGAACCGGTGATCATGGGGTGCAGGGTCAGATTGCCCAGCTCTTTATAGGCCTTCTGCAAAAGAGAAGACAAAGTCTCACGAATATTGGCATAGTGACGCTCGTAATCGGAGAACAAAAGCTCATGTTTTTCGTTTAAAATTGCGATTTTGACAGTGGTGGAACCAATGTCAATTCCCAATGTTGCATGGTTTTTGGGGTAATTCATAAAAACTTCCTTCTTCCTATTTATAGCTAAAAAATGACATACATGGAACATTATATGACAAAAACAGACAAAATGCAACGAACAAAATATGTAAATTAAATCTTTCTAAAAAAAGATTTGGTTGGTTTACTTATGGAAAACCTCATGCTAAAATATATTCGTATGTGTTATGCGGATGTACAAAGTTTTAAATTGAGATATGTATGAAAAGGAATGTTTGGTTTATGGGTAATTACGGAATAAGCAAATTCGAACGAAAATTTGGCAAGTATGCCATTCCAAATCTGTCATTTATTTTGGTGATGTGTTATGTGGCGGGGTATGTGATTAGTCTGGTGAATCCCGGGTTTTTGGACTATTTGTCCCTGAATCCTTATCAGATTCTTCATGGTCAGGTGTGGAGACTTTTCACGTGGCTGATTATTCCGCCATCTGAACTGGATGTTTTTACCATTATCATGCTGTTCTTTTACTTTAGTCTGGGTACATCATTGGAACGCACCTGGGGCACCTACCGGTATAATGTGTATATCTGGGGTGGTGTGCTGATTACGATTCTTTCTGCCTTTGCGGGCATGGGAATCAGCTATCTTTTGTTTGGTCAGTCACTGGCGGCAGAGGGCGTAGCTGCGGGATTTTTCTCCTTGTGTGCAGGTTTTTTCAGTACCTATTACATCAATATGTCCATTTTTCTTGCCTTTGCGGTGACTTATCCTGAGCAACAGGTGCTTTTGATGTTTTTTATCCCGGTGAAGGTGAAGTGGCTGGGGATTGTATACGGCATCATGCTGGTTATCAACATGATTCAATATTTTACCTATGGAATGAGCTATCATCCGGCGTACTGGTTCGGTATGATTGCCATTGGGGCATCGCTTATTAATTTTCTGATTTTCTGGGTGAGTACTAAGCGGCTGAAACATCTGGCGCCCAAGCAGATTAAGAGAAGAACGGAGTTTAAGCATCAGGTAAAGACCGGTGTGAAGCAGTCCGGTTATAAGTGCAGTATCTGTGGAAGAACCGATACGGATTATCCTGAACTGGAATTTAGATATTGTTCTAAATGTGCAGGCAGCCATGCCTATTGTCAGGACCATTTGTTTACCCATGAGCATAAACAGTAAGTTAGGAGAGATTTATGAAACAGGAAGTATTGTTTGCACAGAAATTAGAAGAGGTGCGTGCCCTTGCCAAGGAGCAGGGCAATTGCGTCAGTGAAGAACAGGTGCAGGAGGCGTTTGCGGAGCTTAAGCTGTCAAATGACCAGTTGCAGCTGGTATATGATTATTTGGTAAAGCACAAAGTGGGCATCGGTCAGCCGGTCAATCTGGATGATTATTTGTCTGATGAGGAGCGCAATTATCTGCAGGATTATCTGGATGAGATTGCACAGTTGCCTAAATTTACGGAGGGACAGATTGAGGCCTTTACCATTTCGGCGATGGCAGGAGATGTGAATGCCCAGAATACGCTGACAGAGGCTTATTTGAGCGAGGTGGTGGAGATTGCCCGGATTTATACGGGACAGGGTGTCCTGATTGAAGATTTGATTGGAGAGGGTAATGTGGCTCTGGCCTTTGGCGTGGGGATGCTTGGTAGTCTTGAGCATCACAGTGAGGCCAAGGGGATGCTTGCCAAGATGATTATGGATGCCATGGAGGACTATATTGCGGAGAATGCATCCAATGAGCAGGCAGACCGCAAGGTAGAGGACAAGGTAAATAAAGTGGCAGATGCCGCCAAGGCACTTTCCGAGGAGCTTCGCCGCAAGGTAACGGTGGAAGAGCTTGCCAAGGAGACCAAGTTTAGTGAGGCGAGAATTCGGGAGGCCATGCGCATGAGCGGCTTCCAGATTGAGGATTTGACAGATGAATAAAACCACGTATGAAGATTATAAATATTGCATGCAGGATGTGGGCAATGTATACATAGGTACCAAGTACACGCTACAGGAAATTCTGGATGACCAAAATATTCCGTTTAAATTCCAGCTTGTGGTGGAACGCTATATTTTGCCGGAAGCAGATTTGGAGGACACCTTGGAAACCCAGCTGTATTATCTGCCGCAAAAGAGTTTTGTGGTAAAGATTTATGAGCAGCTGAAAGGAAGGGTGAAAATTAATATTTTGGAGGACAAAAAGACTCTCACCGGCAAGGTGAAGAGGGAGTATGTTACCAAGACCATACCTATCAGACAGCTGGCATCCATGTCCGTGGAGGACAAGGAGAAGGCCGGCGTGGTGGTGCAGGAGCTTGCAGTCAGCAAGCTGGCGCTTATGGGATTTTAATAAATGAGGAGTGGACGATATGAGTGAGAAGGAGTATCAGGGTCTGTCAGGCGTAAAAGGACTGACAGCCTATGAAGTGATAGAGGAAAGAGAAATTGCAGACATCGGATGTATGTCTGTTTTGTTGCGTCATAAGAAAACCGGAGCAAAGGTGGCACTGCTTGCCAATGATGATGAGAATAAGGTTTTTTACATCGGTTTCCGTACACCGCCCACCGATTCCACAGGTGTGCCTCATATTCTGGAGCATTCTGTTTTGTGCGGTTCCAAGGCATTTCCGGTAAAAGATCCTTTTGTGGAGCTGGTTAAGGGCTCTCTTAATACTTTCTTGAATGCAATGACCTATCCGGATAAGACGCTGTACCCTGTGGCCAGTTGCAATGACAAGGATTTTAAGAATCTCATGCATGTGTATCTGGATGCGGTTTTTTATCCCAATATTTATCAGAATGAGTCGATTTTCCGTCAGGAGGGTTGGCATTACGAGGCAGATGAAGAGACGGGAGAGTTGACCATCAATGGTGTGGTTTATAACGAGATGAAGGGTGCTTACTCCTCCGCAGATGATGTGCTGGAGACGGCGATTGTGAATTCCCTTTATCCTAACACTACCTACGGCGTGGAATCCGGCGGTGACCCGGAGGTGATTCCGGAGCTTACTTATGAGGCGTTTTTAGACTTCCACAGCAAGTATTATCATCCTTCCAACAGCTATATTTATCTTTACGGAGATATGGATATGGCAGAGCGGCTTACTTTTATAGATGAGCAGTATCTGTCTGCTTTTGATGCCCAGGAAGTGGATTCCGAGATCGGATATGAAGAGCATTTTGGGGACAGATATCGCACCATTGTAAAAGAATATCCCTTAAATGAGGGTGAGGATGCAGATGAGAATACGTATTTTGCGGCCAATTATTCCGTAGGTGAAAGTACGGACAGAGAGCTGTGCATGGCATTCCAGATTGTGGACTATGCGTTGTGTTCTGCTCCCGGTGCGCCCTTGAAGGAAGCCTTGGTCAAAAAGGGACTTGGCAAGGATGTGTACAGTATCTGGGACAATGGCATCAAACAGCCCTATTTTAGCGTGATTGCCAAGGGAATCTCTGTGGCAAGACAGCAGGAGTTTCTGGATACCATTCGCGATGTGCTGGAGCAGATTGTAAAGGAAGGTTTTGATGAGAAGGCTCTGCTTGCAGGTTTGAATTATTATGAATTTAAGTACAGGGAGGCTGATTTTGGTGCGTATCCCAAGGGGCTGATGTACGGACTTCAGATGCTTGACAGCTGGCTTTATGATGATAGCAAGCCTTTTGTGCAGATAGAGCTTTTGGAGACCTTTAAGAGTCTGAGGGACAAGGTGGGAACCGGCTGGTTTGAGCAGCTGATCTGCAGGTATATATTGGAGTGTGAGAATTGTAGCTTCGTGGTGTTAAAGCCTGTGGAGGGGCTGCTGGAAAAGCAGGAGCAGGAATTGAAGGAGAAGCTTGCAGCAAGAAAGGCGGCTATGTCGGATGAGGAATTCGAGCAGGTGCAGGCTACCTATGCCAAGTTGCTTGCATTTCAGGAGACTGAGGATACCCCCGAGGCCATTGCTACCTTGCCTCTGCTGGCCAGAGAGGATTTGAAAAAAGAGGCTGCCAAGGTAGTAAATGAAGAGCGTCAGATTGCTGCAACACCTCTTTTGTATCATAATCTGTATACCAATGGAATCGGTTATCTGAGGATGATATTTAAATTAAATGACATTCCCCAGGCGTATTTCCCCTATGTGGGACTGCTGAAGAGCTGTCTGGGGCTGTTGAATACGGCCAATTACAGCTATGGTGCACTGTTTAATGAGACCAATCTGGTAACCGGCGGTATGGCCGCGGTAAATAATGCATACAGTAAGCTGGATGACTTGGATGGTTGCATTGTTACCATGGAGCTTAAGACGAAGGTGTTTTATGAGAATATTGCCAAGGCAGTGGAGCTGATGCAGGAGATTGCACTTACCAGTGATTTCACGGACGAGGAGCGTTTGAAGGAGATTCTGGCAGAGGGTAAATCCCGTATGCAGGCCCAGATGATGTCCGGCGGACACAGTGTGGCAGCAGGCAGAGCCCTTTCCTACGGAAGTGTGTCAGGACGACTCTCTGAGGAGCTTTCCGGTGTGCCTTTCTATCGCCTGGTAGCTTATCTTGATGAGCATTTTGAAGAAGCAAAAGCAGATTTGATAGAGAAGCTTCAGACACTTGCCAAGATGATTTTCCGCCCGGAGAATTTGATGGTTGATTTTGTGGGAGAGGAGTCTGCGGTGGCACTTCTTGAGAACCCCATCCAAGCTTTCAAGGCAGCTCTTTATACTTGTGATGTGGAGAAGGGGGCGTACAGTCCTGTTCCTGAACGCAAGAACGAAGGCTTTATGACTGCGGGGCAGGTGCAGTACGTGTGCCGTGCAGGTAATTATCGCAGAAAAGGACTGCCCTATACCGGAGCCTTGAAGGTGATGAAGGTTATGATGGGATATGAGTATCTGTGGATGAACGTGCGTGTAAAAGGTGGTGCCTACGGCTGTATGTGCAGCTTTGGCAGAACCGGCGAAAGCTATTTTGTATCCTACAGAGATCCTAATTTAGGAAAGACTTTGGAGATTTATGAAAAGGCGGCGGAAGCCATTGCCAACTACAAGGCTGATGAGCGCACCATGACTCAGTATATCATCGGTGCCATCAGTGATTTGGATACACCCATGAATCCTGCTGCAAAGGGACTATTTTCCTTAAGTGCCCATATGACCGGTCTTACGGATGAAATCCTGCAGAAGGAAAGGGATGAAATCCTTTCAGCAACCCCTGAGGATATCAGAGGATTGGCGGATTATATTAATGCTTTTATGGAAGAGGATTTTCTCTGTGTAGTAGGTAATGCCGGTAAGATTAAATCCGAGCAAAATCTTTTCATGAAAATTGAGAACCTTTTTGGCTAAATTGCGTTTTATAGGATAACAGGGCATATCCCATATAAAACAAAAGCGGAGGCCCGAAAAGGAGGGTGTTATGAAAAAGAAAATGTTAAATGGCAGATTAATGGCAGCAGGATTGGCAACAGTAATGATGCTTGGAATGGCCGCATGTGCCGGTTCTGATATGGCGGCTTCAGAATCTTATAGCAAGGGCACCAACCAGCTGGTAGGCGCGGTGGCTGATTCTGAATTTGGTTACGCCACAGAATCTGCACCGGAGGAGATGTATGCAGAACCGGGAGCTGCCGGCAACACAGGCAGTCAGAATGCAAGCTACTATGAGGAACGCAAGCTGATTAAAACGGTAAATCTGGACCTTGAGACCAAGGAATTTGACCACATGGTCAGCCTGGTAGAGGGAAAGGTTTCTGAGCTGGGCGGCTATATCGAGAGTATGCAGACCTATAACGGAAGCCGTTATTCCGGCCGTGAGCCGGAGAGATATTCCAATTTGACCATCAGAGTGCCCAAGGATCATCTGGATGAGTTTTTGAATGCCGTATCTGAGGCCGGAAATGTAGTCAATCGTTCTGAGAATGTACAGGATGTGACACTGGAGTATGTTGATATGGAGAGTCGCCGGGATTCCCTGAAGACAGAGCAGGAAAGATTGCTCGTGCTTTTGGAGAATGCCCAGAGTCTGGAAGATATCATTACGCTGGAGGAGAGATTGTCTGACGTGCGCTATCAGTTGGAGAGTATGGAATCCCAGCTTAGAACCTATGACAATAAGGTGGATTTTGCCACCGTACATATGGAGATTGATGAGGTGAAGGAGCTGACTCCTGTGGTGGAGAAGACTGTGGGACAGCGCATTGCAGATGGTTTTGTGAGAAGCCTTAAGAATGTAGGTGAAGGTTTTGTTGACTTTTTTGTAGTGCTTGTGGTATGTTCTCCTTATCTTATCACATGGGCTCTTATCATTACCGCGATTGTATGGATTGTTAAGCTTAGCGTCCGTCACAGTCGCAAGAAAAAAGCTGCAAAGCAGAAGGAAAGTGAAAAATAATGAGTGAAAATGCTGCGTTTAAATCCGGATTTGTGACCCTGATCGGTCGTCCCAATGTGGGAAAATCCACCCTGATGAATCATTTGATAGGGCAAAAGATTGCCATTACATCCAATAAACCACAGACTACCAGAAACCGTATTCAGACTGTGCTGACACTGGATGATGCCCAGATTGTATTTCTGGACACCCCGGGTATTCACAAGGCCAAGAATAAGCTTGGTGATTATATGGTAAATGTGGCGGAGCGTACCTTGAATGAGGTGGATGTGATTCTGTGGCTGGTGGAGCCTACCACTTATATCGGAGCCGGAGAGCGGCATATCATAGAACAGTTAAAGAAGACCAAGACACCTGTGATTCTGGTCATCAATAAGACGGACACCGTTAAGAGAGAAGAGGTTTTGACCTTTATTGATACGTATCGCAAGGAATTGGATTTCCATGAGATTGTACCGGTGTCTGCCTTAAAGGGTGACAACACGGATGTGCTGGTGGATTGTATTGTAAAATACCTTCCTTACGGACAGCCCTTCTATGACGAGGATACCATTACGGATCAGCCTATGCGTCAGATTGTGGCAGAGCTTATTCGTGAGAAGGCGCTGCGTCTTTTGCAGGAGGAGATTCCTCACGGCGTGGCGGTAAGCATCGAAAGCATGAAGGAAAAGGGCAAGATTTGCCATATCGATGCTACCATTGTCTGTGAAAGAGATTCCCACAAGGGAATCATCATCGGCAAGGGTGGACAGATGCTTAAGAAAATCGGTTCCAAGGCCCGTCCCGATATTGAGGATTTGCTGGAAATGCAGGTAAATCTTCAGCTTTGGGTTAAGGTAAAGAAGGATTGGCGAGACAGTGATTTTCTTTTGAAAAATTTTGGATACAATCCGGCAGATATTATGAACAAAGAATAAAACCCGGCAGAATTGCAGACCCTATTGTCATACAATACCAGGCAGATAGGGGGAAGCGATTATGCAGACATCAAATTACTGGAAGCAGTTTGAGAGTACCGGGAAAATAGAGGATTATTTGACATATAGAGCAAACGACAGCCAGCGGCCGGAAACGGTTGCTGGCTGCAAGTCGGATTATGAGGGAGCTTATGCAGGAATTCATACAAGTAACAGGAATGATTTTAAAACAGTCACCCGTGGGAGAATATGACAGGCGGGTGTGCCTTTTGACCAAAGAGAGAGGTAAAATTTCAGCCTTTGCCAAGGGGGCAAGAAAGCCGGGCAACCGCCTGGCGGCAGCCACCAATCTCTTTGCCTTTGGCACCTTTAAGCTGTACTTGGGCAAAAGCTCTTACACCATGACGGATGCGGAGATTCAGAATTATTTCGAAGATTTGATGACGGATTATGAGGGAGCCTATTACGGCATGTATTTCACAGAGGTGGCAGATTTTTACGCCCGGGAGAACAATGACGAGCGGGAGATGTTAAAGCTTTTGTACCAGTCCCTGCGTGCGCTTTGTGCACCGGCGTTGCCGAATCCTTTGGTAAAATGTATTTTTGAATTGAAGGCGATAGTGGTAAACGGTGAGTTCCCCGGGGTTCCCGGGGATATGCAGTTGCAGGAGTCCACGGTTTATGCACTGCAGTACATTGCATCCAGTACCATAGAGAAGCTGTATACCTTTACGGTAACCGACAGCGTATTGGAAGAACTTAGTCTGGTTGCCAGAATTTATCGAAAACGCTTTCTGAATCATCCGTTCAAAAGTCTTGAAATACTTAAAACTCTGTGTTAGAATTTGATATGGTCTGTGTAAATGAAGAAGGAAGCAAGGGAATTTATTAGATGAAGGCAGTACATAAAAATATATTATTGACAGGATTGGTTATGGGAGCATTGCTTCTTGGCGGATGCAGTCAGGGTGCAAAGGTTCCGGATGAGATTGGTCAGACCAGTCTTGTAATTGATAAGGAAGGTCTTGTTACTTCCCATATGGTGGATGTTTTTGATCAAAGTCACTATAACTTAGAGGAGCTTCGCCAGATGGCGGCTGAGGAGGTTGCCAATTACAACACGGCCAATCAGGTAGGAACCACTGCGCCGATTACCATGGTGGAGGCTAAGAAGCTTCCCAGCGACAAGGTGCTGGTAACCTATGACTATGACGGTGTAGATACTTATCAAAACTACAACCAAACCACTTTATTTTACGGAACGGTTGCACAGGCTCGTCAGGCCGGATTTCAGTTTGATAGTCTGAATCAAGTGCTTTTCAGTGCCGATGGCAAGGAAAGTATGGTTTCTTCTAAACTGGGCGAGAGTGACAAGGACGATAAGCATGTAGTGATTCTCACAGAAAGTACGTTGGTTTACTGCCCGTACAAGGTGGCATATGCCAGTGAGAATGCAATTATAAAAGAAGATGGCAGCGTGGATACCACGGCAGTACTCCCCGAGGAGTATCCTGTGATTATCCTGCTTGACAAATAGAAAAGGAGTACAATGAAGATGGAAAAGACAATGGACAAAATCGTAGCATTAGCCAAGGCAAGAGGATTCGTATATCCCGGTTCTGAGATTTACGGAGGTCTTGCCAATACATGGGATTACGGCAACTTAGGTGTTGAACTTAAGAATAACGTAAAGAGAGCATGGTGGCAGAAGTTCGTACAGGAGAATCCCTACAACGTAGGTGTGGACTGTGCGATTCTCATGAACCCCCAGACTTGGGTTGCCAGCGGACATTTGGGCGGTTTCTCTGATCCTTTGATGGATTGTAAGGAGTGTAAGGAGCGTTTCCGTGCAGATAAGCTGATTGAGGATTTCTGCGGTGAGAACAACATCGAGCTGAATGAGAGCGTTGATGCTTGGAGTCAGGAGCAGATGAAGGAGTTTGTGGAAGAACACAATATTCCTTGTCCTTCCTGTGGTAAGCACAATTTCACTGACATTCGTCAGTTCAACCTGATGTTTAAGACCTTCCAGGGTGTAACTGAGGATGCTAAAAATACTGTATATTTGAGACCTGAGACTGCTCAGGGTATCTTTGTAAACTTTAAGAATGTTCAGAGAACTTCCCGTAAGAAGATTCCTTTCGGTATCGGTCAGATCGGCAAGTCCTTCCGTAATGAGATTACTCCCGGCAACTTTACCTTCCGTACCAGAGAGTTTGAGCAGATGGAGCTGGAGTTCTTCTGTGAGCCCGGTACGGATATGGAGTGGTTCCAGTATTGGAGAGCCTTCTGTCGTGATTGGCTTTTGGCTCTTGGCATGAAGGAGGAAGAGATTCGTCTTCGTGACCACAGCCCTGAGGAGCTTTGCTTCTACAGTAAGGGTACCACCGACATTGAGTTCTTGTTCCCCTTTGGTTGGGGCGAGCTTTGGGGCATTGCTGACAGAACCGATTATGATTTGACCCAGCATCAGAATGTATCCGGCGAAGATATGAGCTACTTTGATGATGAGAAGAAGGAGAAATATGTTCCTTATGTTGTTGAGCCTTCTCTCGGTGCTGACCGTGTGGTTCTGGCATTCCTTTGTGCAGCATATGACGAGGAAGAGCTTGAGGGCGGCGACATGAGAACCGTGCTTCGTTTCCATCCTGCACTGGCTCCCGTTAAGATTGGTGTACTGCCTTTGTCCAAGAAGTTGAACGAGGGTGCTGAGAAGATTTTCATGGAGCTTTCCAAGAAATATAACTGTGAGTTTGATGACAGAGGAAATATCGGTAAGAGATATCGTCGTCAGGACGAAATCGGTACTCCTTTCTGTGTTACTTATGACTTCGAGTCCGAGACCGATGGTTGCGTAACCGTGCGTTTCCGTGACTCCATGGAGCAGGAGAGAGTGGCAATTGCCGATTTGGATGCTTATTTCGCTGACAAATTTGTATTTTAACAAAGAGGAGAGCAGGAAGTTTTTTCTGCTCTCTTTGATGTTTTACAAGATTCTTTGAAAATATGGGAGAGAGAATCTATGAGTATAACAGAAATTTTCCTGATTCTGGGAATTGACCCTGTAAAGGACGAAAGAGCAATTAAAAATGCATATAGAGACAAATTGTCCGTAACTAATCCGGAGGATGATCCGGAGGGCTTTAAGCGCCTTAGAACGGCCTATGAGGAGGCCTGTGCCTATGCGCGGACACCGGATGAGGAGGATGCCCCCACCAAGGAGCGTGATTTGACTCCTTCCGGACTTTGGGTAGAGCGTGCGGATGAAATCTATACCAATATTCATTCCAGACAGAATGTGGACCTTTGGAAGAAACTGTTTGAGGATGATATTTTCATGGCGCTGGAAGAGGAAGAAAACTGTCGTTTGAAGCTTCTGCGCTATTTGATGGATCATTTCAGATTGCCTTCTGACGTATGGAAGCTGCTTGACAAGAAGATGAATCTGATAGCTGATGCAGGGCGGCTTAGAGAGTCTTTTCCTGCAGATTTTATCAGCTATGTGGTAAGCAAATGTGAACGTGGTGAGGACTTTGAGTTCGATGCCTTTGAGGGAGATGCGCAGGCAGAGTACGATTTGTTTATCAATTATTATGATGACTGTTGGCATGCCCTTTCTGAAGGCAACGAGGCTGAGGCAAGACGTTGTCTTGTTGAGTCTGCGGGTTTGGAGATTTATCATCCTGCAATGGAGGTTTGCCGGGGGAAGCTTTTGTTCCTACAGGACAAAAAGGAAGAGGCCAAGGTCTTTATGAAGGCCTTATATGAGAAGCATCCCAAGGACAGTACGGTGAATTACAATACGGCGGAAATGTTCTGGAAATGTGATGACAAAGCCACTGCCGCAGAAATTTATCAGACCATAAAGGCGGACAATGACAAGCATTATATGGCAAATGTGCGTCTTACCGAGTGGTATTATGAACAGGGTCAGTATAAAGAGGCTAAGAAATGTGCAGAGGGCGTGTTGTCCTCCGGTGCAGATGATGCTTTTATGGACCTTCTGACCAAAGTAAATGAAAAGCTGGAGGATGGTCTGGCAGAGAAGTGGCACAAGGAAAAGGATTTGCTGGCAGGCCTTGAGCTGGGGTGGTGCTATCTGCAGGATGGCAAAACCAGCAAAGGTATTCGTCTGGCCAAGGAGCTGGAGCGTGTTTTAACAGAAGAAAAACGCATGGAGTACCACGGACTTTTGGCGAAGCTTTCCATTGAACAGGGAGATTTTGAGGAAGCCATCCGCATTGCCGGTATCTGGGAAGGGCTTCTGAAGAAACAGATTCCCCTGGATGAGACCGATGAGGCCAGAGAGAAAAATGAGGACCGTGTTCGTCAGTCCCACATGATTCGCATACAGTGCCATAAAATGTTGGGCTATAAGGACAAGGAGCATTTTCAAAAAGCCATAGAGCAGACGGAGCTTGCTGAGACGGGTACCTCTAAGGATATTGGGCTTTTATTGGAGAAAGCCTTTATCTATACAGAGATGGAGGAGTATGAGAAAGCCCTGGAGCTTACAACGCGTCTGATTACGGAGTATCAGGTATACGCGGCTGCAGCCACCGCCATTGAGGCGTATCGCAGACAATGGGAGGCCGGCGGTGTGGTGCAGAGCGCACGACTTTGTATAGATAAATTCCCCGGCTACATCCGTGCCTATGAGCATTTAGGCAGAGTATATTTGGATTTGGAAGAATATGAGCTTTTGAAAGAGCTTTTTGAGACGGCCGAGCAAAACAAGGTGGAAAGCCCTTATTTGGATGCATATCGCTACCAGATGGATCATGAAGTGCCTGAGGTAGAGGAACTGAACAAGAGACTGGATGCCTTTGATGCAGACTATCAGGACAAGCTTGAGGAAGGTGAGGTTGCCCGTTATGAGCAGGGACTTCCTGTGATTACGGAGATTCTGTACTGTTATCCCGGTGCCTATATGTTCAGAAGAAGGGCGTCCTTCCATGTGGCAGGTCAGCATTTGGAAGAAGCGCTGGCGGATTATGAGAAGGCCATGGTGGAGGAGCCGGGTGACCCTTATGTCTATGGCGGTTTAAGCAATGTTTATAAGCTGATGGGCAACTACGAGCAGGCTCTTGTGAATATCAAAAAGGCAATCCTCTATGGAGAAGAGGACTATTCCAATGCCATGTATTACTATATGGCAAGAATCTATATGCTTTTGGGAGATGATGAGCAGGCACTTCACTGGTTGAGACATTATGAGACTGTGGTGCCCGGCTCCCGCAATCATCTGCGCACCATGTACGAGTGTCTGGCTCGCCTTGGCAAGGTGGAAGAGGCGGTGAAGGTAGTTGAGAACTTCTACGCAGAAGGTGACCCTGTGCATAATGGTTATTATAAGGCCATAGGTGATGTGTATCGTATGGCAGGCAAGTTTGAAGAGGGCTTATATGCAACACTGCCTGGATTGAAGAAGGTAATGAAAGCTACCGGCAATGTGTTCAAACGGATTCAGGGCAAGGTTGACATGGAGGCGTATAAAGAATCCTATGCGGATTTGTGTGGTTGCTTTGCTTGGTACGCTCTTGTGTGTGGTAAGAAGACAGAATCGCTGGACTATCTTTTTAAGCAGATAAAAACCGCTATCCAATTGCATGGCAAGAGTGCGGAGGATGGTCTGGAGGATATTATCTTTGCTGCAATTTTGTTCGGTGAAAATGAGATAGGCGCGAAATACGCAAGCTATTTGAGAGAAAAAATAGCTTGCGCAGAGAAGCTGTCCGCAGATGAGTATCTGGATAGACCAAAGGGACGGCTTACACGAGAATTTCTGGCCAATTATTACATATTGCCGGATGAAAAGCTGCAGGAGATCCTGGATAGAGAGTCAAAATGCGCTATTTGCGGTTTCTGTTTGATGCCTTTATGTAAGGAACTTGAGGCTATGCGTATTTTGCTTCTTATCAAGCAGGGTAGGATAGAAGAGGCCAAGGCACGGCTGAAGCATAATTTAGAGGTTATGCCTTATGATGAGTATTCTCAGGCGATTGCGGCTGTGTTGAACTAGAAAGAAATGTTTTCAAAAGATTGTTTTAGAAAGAAATGGAAGATAAAGAATGATAGTTGGAATTGATTTGGGTACCACCAATTCTTTGGTGGCATGTTTTACCGATGAAGGCCCCAAGATTATCCCTAATCGACTGGGGAAAAATCTGACTCCTTCAGTGGTAAGCGTAGATGAAGAGGGAAACGTGTATGTGGGAGAAACGGCCAGAGAGCGTATGAGCCTGTATCCTGCATCGGTGGCCCAGACCTTTAAGCGAAGCATGGGTACGGAGCGCACCTACAATCTCAGCGGTCACGTGTTTAAGCCGGAGGAGCTTTCCAGCATGGTGTTGAAGGCATTGAAGGAGGATGCGGAGGCGTACCTTGGTGAGGAAGTGACGGAGGCTGTTATCAGCGTGCCGGCGTATTTTGATGACAAGCGAAGAAAAGCTACTAAGCGTGCCGGTGAGCTGGCAGGTCTTAAGGTGGAGCGTATGATTTCTGAGCCTACGGCGGCAGCGGTGGCTTATGGATTATATGATAAAAATCAGGACACCAGATTTTTGGTATTTGACTTGGGCGGCGGTACCTTTGATGTATCCGTGCTGGAGCTGTACCACAATATTTTAGAGGTCCGTGCAGTGGCCGGTGACAATTACCTGGGCGGCGAGGATTTTACCCAGGAGCTGGCAAAGCTTTTCCTGCATAAGACCAAGCTTTCCTTGTCAGACTTGACAGAGAAAGAGCAGGTGCGCCTGATAAAAGCAGCAGAAAAGGCGAAATGTGCTATGAGTGATGCTTCCTCTGTGACCATGAGCTTCCTGTATCAGGAGGAGATGAAGGAAGAAGTTATTACTGTAAAGGAGTTTGAGGAGGCTTGCGAGGAGCTTCTGATGAAGATTCGAGAGCCGGTGAAAAAGAGTCTGGCAGATGCGGGGCTGAAGCTTACGGATATCGATGAAGTGATTTTAATTGGCGGTGCCACCAGACTGGGTATTGTCCGTGATTTCCTGATCAGACTGTTCCGCAAATTCCCGGACACCAAGTTGAATCCTGATGAGACCGTGGCGCTGGGCGCAGCCATTCAGGCGGCTATGAAGGAGCGCAGAGAAGAGGTTAAAGAGGTTATTTTAACGGATGTGTGTTCTTTTACTTTGGGTACCGAGGTTGTGGTGGAGTATGACGAGGGAAAGTACGAGGACGGCAGATTTTGTCCTATTATAGAGCGTAATACGGTGATTCCTGCCAGTCGCACGGAGACCCTTTATACGGTGAGAGATAATCAGACTACTGTGCGCGTGCGCGTGCTTCAGGGCGAGAGTCGTTTTGCCAGAAACAATCTGTATCTGGGAGAGTTGGAAGTGACTGTGCCCAAGAACATAAAGGGGAAAGAAGCCATTGAGGTGACTTACACCTATGATATCAACTCCCTTTTGGAGGTGGAGGTAAAGGTGGTGTCCACCGGAATCTCCAAGAAGATGATTATCAAGGGCGCAGACAATCAAATGACTGATGAGGAGATTCAAAAGCGCATGGAGGAGCTAGCTTATCTGAAGATTCAGCCCAGAGACCATGAGGAGAATCGTCTGGTGCTGCTTCGTGCGGAGCGTATGTATGAGGAGTCCTTAGGTGATCGCAGACAAGTGATTGACCGTTATCTCACAGAGTTTGAGGCAGCGTTAAAACGAGGCGATCATGACGAAATCCGAGAGGCCAGAGAAGATTTGATCGGGATTTTGGAAGAGGATGAGGAGTAATATTTGACAAGCTGGTCTGAAGAATTTATAATATTTAGTTAATGAGTATTTTGGAGGATAAACCAATGCAAAAACATGGTGTAAATGATTTACGAAGAATGTATCTGGACTTCTTTGAGAGCAAGGAGCATTTAAAGATGAAGAGCTTTTCGCTGGTGCCTCACAACGACAACAGCCTGCTGATCATCAACTCCGGTATGGCTCCCTTGAAGCCTTATTTTACCGGTCAGGAGATTCCCCCCCGCAAGAGAGTGACTACCTGTCAGAAGTGTGTGCGTACAGGTGATATCGAGAACGTAGGTAAGACTGCAAGACATCTTACCTTCTTTGAGATGCTTGGAAACTTCTCTTTCGGTGATTATTTTAAGCATGAAGCAATCGCTTGGAGCTGGGAGTTTTTGACCAAGCATGTAGGCATGGAGCCTGAGAGACTCTATCCTTCCATCTATTGTGAGGATGATGAGGCTTTCGATATCTGGACTCAAGAAATCGGTGTGCCTGCGGAGAAGATTACCCGTTTCTATCGCGATGAGAACGGTGACTGTGACAACTTCTGGGAGCATGGCGCAGGTCCCTGCGGTCCCTGTTCCGAGATTTACTATGACAGAGGCGAGAAGTACGGCTGCGGCAAGCCTGACTGTAAGGTGGGCTGTGACTGTGACCGTTTCATGGAGGTTTGGAACAATGTATTTACCCAGTTCGATAGTGACGGACATGGTAACTACACCGAGCTTGCACAGAAGAATATCGACACCGGTATGGGTCTTGAGAGATTGGCAGTGGTAGTGCAGGATGTAAATTCCGTATTTGACATTGATACCATGAAGGCAATCCGTGACCGTATCTGTGAGATTGCAAAGGTTACTTATCAGACAGATGATGCCAAGGATGTATCTATCCGTCTGATTACTGACCATATTCGTTCATCCACCTTTATGATTAGTGACGGTATTATGCCTTCCAATGAAGGTCGTGGATATGTGCTTCGTCGTCTGATTCGTCGTGCAGCAAGACACGGCAGACTTCTGGGTATCGAGGGTAAGTTCCTTGCAGAACTTAGCCGTACCGTTATCAATGAGTGTAAGGATGGCTATCCCGAGCTGGATGAGAAGCAGGAGTTTATCCTGACAGTGCTTACCAATGAGGAGAATAAGTTTGATGCAACCATCGACCAGGGCTTAAGTATTCTGGCTGATATGGAAGAGGAAATGAAAAAGTCCGGTGTTACCGAGCTTTCCGGCGAGAATGCATTCAAGCTTTATGATACTTATGGTTTCCCCATGGATTTGACGGAAGAGATTTTGGAGGAAAAGGGCTTTACCATTGATCATGCAGGCTTCGCAGCATGCATGGAGGAGCAGAAGACCAAGGCAAGAAATGCCCGTAAGGAGACTAACTACATGGGTGCGGACGCAACTGTGTACGACTCCATTGACGCTGCTGTTACCTCTGAGTTTGTAGGTTATGACAGATTACAGCACAATTCCAAGATTACTGTACTGACCACAGAGACAGAGATCGTAGAGGCTCTGACCGATGGACAGGTTGGTACCATTATCGTAGATGAGACTCCTTTCTATGCTACCATGGGTGGTCAGAAGGCAGATATCGGCGTGATTAGTACTGCAGATGGTAATTTTGAAGTAAAGGATACTGTAAAGCTTCTGGGCGGCAAGGTTGGTCATATCGGTGTGGTTACAAGCGGTATGATTAAGGTCGGCGACGAGGCAACCTTGACTGTTGATGGAGAGCATCGTGCAGATACTTGTAAGAATCACTCTGCAACCCATCTGCTTCAGAAGGCACTGAGAGAAGTTCTTGGTACCCATGTAGAGCAGAACGGTTCCTATGTGGACGGTGAGAGACTTAGATTTGACTTTAGCCATTTCCAGGCAATGACAGCAGAAGAGTTGGCTAAAGTTGAGAAAATTGTAAATGATAAGATTGCAGAGGCAATTCCCGTTGTTACAGATGTAATGACCATCGAGGAAGCGAAGAAGACCGGCGCTATGCAGTTGTTTGGTGAGAAGTACGGCGAGACCGTACGTGTAGTACGCATGGGCGATTTCTCCATCGAGTTCTGTGGTGGTACTCATGTGGCAAATACGGCATCCATCACCGCATTCAAGATTGTTTCCGAGAATGGTGTAGCTGCAGGCGTAAGACGTATTGAGGCACTTACCGGTAACGGTGTGTTTGCATATTATCGTGGTTTGGAGAAGACTTTGGAGCAGGCTGCAAAGGTGCTTAAGACGACTCCCGGCGCTTTGGTTGAGAAGTGTGAGCATGTAATGGCTGACATGAAAGCACTTGCATCCGAGAATGAGTCCTTGAGGAGTAAGGCTGCTAAGGATGCACTTGGTGATGTTATGGACCAGGTTGTTGAGGTGAAGGGCATGAAGCTCCTTGCGACCAGCGTAAGCGGCGTGGATATGAACGGCTTAAGAGATCTGGGTGATCAGTTGAAAGAGAAGCTTGGCGAGGGCGTTGTAGTGCTTTTGTCCGATCAGGACGGCAAGGTAAACATGGTTGCCATGGCTACCGACGGTGCTGTGAAGTCCGGTGCTCATGCAGGTAATCTGATCAAGGGTATTGCTGCGCTGGTTGGCGGTGGCGGCGGCGGACGTCCCAATATGGCACAGGCAGGCGGTAAGAATCCCGCAGGTATTGCAGATGCCATCAAGGAGGCTTCCAAGGTGCTTGAGGACCAGCTTGCATAATAAATTTAGGAGCAACAACTGGATAAATGGCGATAAATAACAGAGACAATCTCAGTGCGGAAGAATTGGAATGGCAAAGAAGACGAGAAGCCAGGGTCCAAAGAATGCGCAGGGAGAAGGAAAAGCAGCTGAAAAAGCAGCGGATTTTTATGCGGGTTATGCCCATTGTAGCGGTAGTTCTTTTGCTTGGGATTGCAGGTATTGTTTTTGCGGTAACAAGGAAGGAACCACAGACAGAACAAAGTGATCTTGTGACCCGGAATGTTTCCGAGGAGCAGACCCAAGAGTCTGTGTTGCAAGAAACAGAGCCTGAACATTCACAAGCACAGGAGTCTGAGGCGGAAAGCATTGATTCAGAAGAAGCGCCGGAAAGTCAGGATGGCATAGTGGTAACCCCTGAAGAAGCTGTTGCCATGCAGAGTACCATTTCGGGTGCGCAGACGACTATGTCGGTACCCAAGGCTCCCGAGATAACAAAGGGGGCAGAGGGATATGAGGCGCATACCACAGATGATACTCAGGCGCCGCCTGAAGAGGTAAATAGTACCAATGCAGTGTTTATTGATTTGGAGTCCGGAGCGATTCTGGCTCAGCGTGGTTACAAGGAGATTATCAGTCCTGCGTCCATGACCAAGGTGTTGACTGTATTGGTGGCAGCAGAGCATGTGACGGATCTGGATGATACCTTTACCATGACCATAGATATTACTGATTACAGCTTTTCCAATGACTGCAGTAATGTGGGATTTGAAGTAGGTGAAGTGGTGACTGTCAGGGATTTGTTTTATGGAACAATCCTTCCCTCCGGCGGCGATGCGGCTGTGGGATTGGCTACTTATGTGGCAGGCAGTCATGAGGCTTTTGTGGACATGATGAATGACAAACTAAAAGCACTTGGCTTGTCTGACACGGCCCATTTTACCAACTGTGTAGGCCTGTATGACAAAAATCATTATTGTACGGTTTATGATATGGCTATGATTATGGAGGCTGCACTTCAGAACGATTTGTGCAGAGAGGTCTTAAGGGCAAGAACCTATACCACGTCTGCCACAACACAGCATCCTGAGGGTATCACCATCTCCAATTGGTTTATCCGCAGAATAGAGGATAAGGATACAGGTGGCGAAATTCTTGGTGCTAAAACCGGATATGTGAATGAATCCGGCAGCTGTGCGGTAAGCTATGGCGTGGATGCTTCAGGAAAAGGCTATGTCTGTGCAACTACAGGTGCATATAGCTCATGGAGATGTATTTATGACCATGTGGCTTTGTATAAAAAATTTGCAAAAAGTAGTTGACGTGAACATTTTTTGTGTTATAATGTGATATGTGTATGGTGTAAGCCAGCATAGAATAACCCAAATCAGTCATGTTACTAGAGGGACTGAAGGGAGGTCAGGTGTAGAATGTCAAACGTAATCGTAAAAGAGAACGAGACTTTGGACAGCGCGCTGCGTCGTTTCAAGAGAAGTTGTGCTAAGGCGGGTATCCAGCAGGAGATTCGTAAGAGAGAGCATTACGAGAAGCCCAGCGTAAAGCGTAAGAAAAAGTCCGAAGCGGCAAGAAAACGTAAATATAACTAAAAACGCAAATCCCTGGCCGAGTTTCGACTAGGGATTTTGTTGTGAAATACTTGTGGTGTTTTATATCACAAGATATCATGTGAGGGATGTAAGATGTGGACAAAAGAACTGTTTGGTACAGATGTATACCATATTGTGGCTGCATTTGTGCTGTACAGCATTTTAGGATGGCTTGTGGAATCTGCATACATGTCCATCTGCAATCGTAAGCTTACCAACAGAGGTTTTGGCAGAGGGCCGTTTTGTCCCATATACGGCTTTGGAGCAGTGGCTTGTTATCTGCTCTTCAGTCCGCTTAAGGGGCATAATGTGGCACTTTACATAGTGGGTGCTATATCTGCTACGGTTTTCGAATTTATTGTAGGTGTAGGGATGATAAAGTTCTTAGGAGAGCTTTGGTGGGATTACAAGGATAAACCCTTTAACTACAAAGGAATTGTTTGCCTGGAAAGTACCATTGCCTGGGGATTTTATGCATTGGGTGTAGTACACTTTGTACATGCAGGTATCAATTGGTTGATTGATATGGTAAGTATTCAGACCGGTATCAGACTGATTGTTGCAGCACTTACCTTGATTGCGATTGATTATGCCATTCAGTTGATGAAGGTTTTTGATATTGATGTGCACGAGAAAAAGGAGTACATCAGTCAGAAATGTCATAGCTGGCTGGACCGTATTTTGCCCAATCGATAATAGGGACAAAACATTTGGTATATCAAATGCCGCACTTCCATATTCTTTTATAAAGAATGGGAGTGTGGCATTTTTATGTGTACAAAGATTACAAAATCCATTTTAACGTTTATATTGTCATTGCTTTTGGTGATGCTGCCTTGTGTTACGGTGCAGGCCGAGCCGGAGGTTTCTGCGCCGTCAGCAATTCTGATAGAGGCGTCCACCGGAGAAATTGTTTATGAGAAAAACGCAATGGAGCGTAGGAGTCCGGCCAGCATTACCAAAGTTATGACTCTGCTTTTGACCTTTGAACAGTTAGAGGCAGGTAAAGTGAAACTGACAGATGATGTAATTGTCAGTGCCCATGCCAGCGGAATGGGCGGTTCCCAGGTGTATTTGGCTGAAGGGGAAGTACAGAGTCTGGAAACTATGATTAAGTGCATTGTAGTTTCCAGTGGTAATGACGCCAGTGTGGCTGTGGCAGAGCATCTGGCCGGCAGTGAGGAGGCCTTTGTGGAGATGATGAACCAAAAAGCGGCAGCGCTGGGCATGGCAGACACGCATTTTGAAGATTGCTGTGGACTGACAGATTCGGACAATCATTATTCTACCGCCAGGGATGTGGCGATTATGTCCAGAGAGCTGATTACCAAGTATCCGCAGATTTATCAGTATACCACCATCTGGATGGAAGATATAACCCATGAGACCAGACAGGGGGCCAGTACTTTTACATTGAGCAGTACCAATAAGCTTTTGAAGCAGTATCAATACACTACAGGCTTAAAGACCGGCTCTACCAGCAAGGCCATGTTTTGTATTTCGGCCACGGCACAGAAGGACGGCATGGATATGATTGCGGTAATCATGGGAGCACCCACCGGAACAGATCGTTTTTCAGATGCCAGAGTACTTTTGAATCATGGGTTTAGTGTGTGCGATTTATATGTGGATGTGAATGAGGATATACTGAATCCTATTTCGGTAAAGGGTGGCGTGGAAGAAGAGGTAAACCTTTCTTATCAGGGGCCCTTTCGGTATCTGGATATGGAAGGTAATTCCTTGGAAAATGTAGAAAAAGTGATTGAATTACCGGAAAGTGTGCAGGCACCGGTAAAGGCGGGGCAACAGGCCGGCTCGGCCAATTATCTTTTGAACGGAATCAAGATTGGTCAGGTGCCTATTGTTTACGAGACGGATGTGGAACTGGCCGGATATTCGGATTATTTGAAACAGGCCTTTTTACTTTTTCTGCTGTAGGGCTTTAAAGGATTGGAATTTTATGCTATACTATATCGCAGTCGGGCTTCAGTAAAAGGTGCCCGGGAAGCAGATAAACGGAGAAAACTATGTGGAGTATACTGTTTACGATCATTGCGGTGCTTGCACTGATTTGTATATGGGTTATGATATATGACGGTAACCGGTTTGTGGTGCGGCATCACAGCTTTGGTGATGCCCGCATCCGACGGGATTTCCGTGCGGTGGTGCTGGCAGATTTGCACAATAAAAGATACGGCAGGGATAATGAACAATTGCTTCAGGCAATCAGAGAAGCTAAGCCGGATATGATTCTGGTGGCCGGAGATATGCTGACTGCCAAGCCGGGAGCCACGCTGGACATCGCATTACATTTATTTGAGGAGCTTGCAAAGGAGTTTCCGGTATATTATGGGAACGGCAATCATGAGCAGCGGCTTTCACTGTATCCGGAGGTGTATGGGGATATGGCAGAGCGCTATGAGGAGGGACTTAAGAAGTGTAATATTGAGCCAATCGTTAATGCGCATGTGAAGCTTTCTGAGTACGGTGTTTGTATTTATGGGGCCCAGATTGATCGTGTTTACTACAAACGGTTTAAAGTCCAGCCTATGGATATGGATTATCTGCCTGGTGTATTAGGGCAGCCGGACAAGTCCTGTTACAATATTTTGCTTGCCCATAATCCGGATTATTTTCCCCGGTATGCAGATTGGGGGGCAGATTTGGTGCTCTCAGGGCATGTTCATGGCGGAATGGTTAGAGTGCCTTTTGGGGGCAAGGGTGTAGCGTCGCCTAATATTCGTTTTTTTCCAAAATATGACGGTGGTCTGTTTGAGGAAGGGATGAGTAAAATGCTTTTAAGCCGCGGTCTGGGGATGCATACCATCCCGGTGCGTATTTTTAATCCGGGAGAGCTTATTGTGGTAGATTTCAAATCAGAGCAAAGAACGTAAGTTTTGCTTGAAAAGAATCTCCATTCTCGGTAAAATAGGAACAGTTGTGTGGAGGTTGTTATGGCACTTTCTGTGAAATTAGAAGCCTTTGAGGGTCCTTTGGACCTGCTGCTTCATCTGATTGAGAAAAATAAAATAGATATCTATGATATCCCTATTGTGGAGATCACGGAGCAGTATCTGGACTATATCCGTCAGATGGAGACGGAGGATATGAATGTCATGAGCGAGTTCCTTTTGATGGCAGCCACATTGTTGGATATTAAGTGCAAGATGCTTCTGCCCAAGGAAGTGAACGAAGAGGGCGAAGAGGAAGATCCCAGAGCCGAGCTGGTTCAAAAGCTCCTTGAGTATAAAATGTACAAGTTTATGTCCTATGAGCTTAGAGACAGACAGTTGGATGCAGCCTACAATTTCTACAGAGAGCAGCATTTGCCTGAGGAAGTGGCATCCTACAGACAGCCTGTGGATTATGAGGAATTGGTGGGTGATATGACTCTTGGCAAGCTCCATGAGATTTTTAAGTCTGTGGTCCGTAAGCAGGAGGACAAGATTGACCCCATCCGAAGTCAGTACGGCAAAATCGAGAAGGAAGAAATTGACATGGATATGAAGATGCTCTATGTGGAGGCTTACGCCAGAGAGCATAAGAGCTTCAGCTTTAAAACCCTTCTTGAGAAGCAGAAGAGCAGAGCGGAATTGATTGTGACCTTTTTAATTATTTTAGAGATGATGAAGGTGGGCAAAATTACAATCAGTCAGGAAGAAATATTTGATGATATCATGATTACATCCAATGTGGCGTAACCTGTAGCAGAATTGCCATAAGTGATGGAACAAATGAGTGAGGAATATTATGGAACGTGAAAAAGCGAAAGCAGTGATAGAGGCCGTTTTGTTTACCATGGGCGAGTCTGTGGAGGTAAGCAAGCTGGCAGAAGTAATTGAAGAGGATGTACGTACCACCAAAGCCATTCTGAAGGAGATGGCAGAGCAGTACGAAAGTGAGGACAGAGGCATTATGCTGACCTGGTTTGAAACTGCAGTGCAGCTTTGTACCAAGGCGGATATGTATGAATATCTGATTAAGATTGCAAAGTCTCCCCGCAAGATGAGTCTGACAGATACCATGCTGGAAACCCTGTCCATTATTGCTTACAAACAGCCGGTAACCAGAGTGGAAATCGAAAAGGTGCGTGGCGTCAGCTGTGACCATGCGGTAAACAAATTGTTGGAATATGATTTGATTACGGAGTTAGGGAGACTGGATGCACCGGGACGTCCTCTTTTGTTTGGTACAACAGAGCAGTTTCTTCGTTGCTTTGGCGTAAAGAGTCTGGACGAGCTTCCGGAGTTGAATCCTGTACAGTTAGAGGAGTTCAAGGCCCAGGCAGAAGCGGAGATTCAGCTTCAATTGGATATCTAATCATAAGACGAGCAGAAAGCCTCATATATATCAGTAAAAAACACCGGAGAATGAAATGCGAAGCAGAAGATTTCGAAAAGTGGCAGGACTGATGGGAGGCTTTTTTTGCGCCCTTTTTTGGACCCTGTGCGGCCCCCTGCAATTGGCAGTCCGGGCAGAAGAGCTAAGTCTTTATGCTACTTCCGCGGTATTGATGGATGCTGATTCCGGGCGGGTATTGTACGAAAAAAACGGGTATAATCCAATGGCGATGGCCAGTACCACCAAGATTATGACATGTATTCTGGTACTTGAAAACGGGAATTTGGATGATTGGGCGCAGGTTTCCTCTTATGCGGCATCCATGCCCAAGGTGAAGCTTTTTGTGAACAAAGGAGAGGAGTATCAGGTCCGAAGTCTTTTGTTTTCCCTGATGTTAGAGTCCCACAATGACTCGGCGGTGGTACTGGCAGAGTATATTGGTAAGCAGTATCTGGACTCACAGCTGGCTCAGAAAAATACGGCGGATTATACAGTGGAAGAGAGCAAACAGGCGGTAAAGGCCTTTGCAGGATTGATGAATCAAAAAGCCAGGGAGCTGGGATGTGAAAACACCTGGTTTATTACGCCCAATGGACTGGATGCCACGGAAACCTTTGATGTAAACGGAGAGAGTATTATCAAGGAACACAGCACCACTGCGGCAGAGTTGGCACGGATAATGGCCTATTGTATAAAGGAGTCACCCGGCAGGGATGTGTTTCGGGAGATTACCCGGACCCAGAGTTATTCCTTTTACGAAAATGGCAGGAATGTAACCTGTGTGAACCACAATGCCTTTCTCAATATGATGGATGGGGCGTTTTCCGGCAAGACCGGTTTTACCAATAAAGCCGGGTATTGTTATGTGGGAGCGTTAGAACGGGACGGAAAGACTTTTATTGTGGTGGTTTTGGCCTGCGGCTGGCCCAACAATAAAAGCTATAAATGGAGCGATTCCAGGGAATTAATGAATTATGGTCTGGAAAATTATGAAATCAGGGAGATTCCCGGGGCAGATACCGGTTATCCGGAGGAGATAGGGCGTGAGCTGGTGGTGTTGAACGGTCAGACGCAGCAGCTGGGAGATACGGCGAGAGTAGAGCTGGAAGTGGTGGCGCCGGAGAATGCACAGGAGGCAAGACTTTTGATGCGGGAGGATGAAACGGTGGAGCGGTCGTATGAGATGAAAAAGGTGCTGACTGCTCCGGTAGAAGCAGGAACCAAAGTAGGAAGTATTACATATTCTGTAGACGGTCAGGTGTATTTTGTGGAAAATGTCATGACAAAAACCGGAGTGAAAGCTGTGGATATGGAATGGTGCACAGAGGAGATTATAAAACGTTTCCTGATTTTGTGAAAAATAATGTAAAAGTTGTTAAAAAAAATGCAATTCGTTCTAGGCGAATTGCTTTTTTTGTGTTATACTATCATGGACAAAGAATGGGGTGGTTTTGTCCCCATATAAGTTTGTTTGTATTTTTATCATTATAAATGGAGGGCTGAAAGCATGAGTACTACTTCAAAAGCGAGTCAGAGAATTGTTTCTTTGCTCGACGACAACAGTTTCGTTGAACTCGGCGGCCTTGTAACTGCAAGAGCTACAGATTTCAACATGAAACCCACCGAAACTCCTTCTGACGGATGTATCACCGGCTATGGAGTAATTGACGGTAATCTTGTGTATGTGTACAGCCAGGATGCTTCCGTAATGAACGGAACCATCGGCGAGATGCATGCGAAAAAGATTGCGAACCTTTATGATCTGGCTATGAAGACCGGTGCACCTATCATCGGACTGCTGGATTGTGCAGGACTTAGATTGCAGGAGGGTAGTGATGCACTGGCAGCATTCGGCAGCATTTATGCTAAGCAGGCTGCAGCAAGCGGTGTGATTCCCCAGATTACTGCAGTACTTGGTTCCTGCGGCGGCGGACTTGCATTGTTCCCCACCCTGACCGACTTTACTTTCATGGAGGAGAAGAGCGCGAAGCTGTTTGTCAATGCCCCCAATGCATTGGATGGCAATGTTGTTACCAAGTGTGACTCTGCTTCTGCAGCATTCCAGTCCGAGGAAAGCGGTATTGTAGATGTAGTTGCAGACGAGGCAACCATTTTTGCTCAGATTCGTGAGCTTGTATGCCTGCTTCCTGCAAACAATGAGTCTTATGCAGGCGAGGAGTGCACTGATGATTTGAACCGTGTAAATCCTGAGATTGCAGGTTGTGTAGGTGACACTTCCGTTGCATTGTCTGTTTTGGCAGACAACAACTATTTCTTCGAAGTTAAGAAGAATTATGCAAAGCAGATGGTAACCGGTTTCATCCGTATGAACGGTATGACCATCGGTTGTGTGGCTAACCGCTGTGAGCTTCTGGATGAAGAGGGTAAGGTAGCTGAGAAGATGGATGCAGTTCTTACCAAGCAGGGCTGTGAGAAGGCAGCTGATTTCGTGAACTTCTGTGATGCTTTTGGTATTCCTGTACTGTCCCTTACTAATGTGAAGGGTTATGAGGCAACCATGTGCTCTGAGAAGGGCATTGCTAAGGCTGCTGCAAAACTTACTTATGCATTTGCAAGTGCAACTGTTCCCAAGGTAAATGTTATTCTTGGGCAGGCTTACGGTACTGCTGCGATTGCAATGAATTCCAAGTCAATCGGTGCAGATCTTACCATTGCTTGGCCTGATGCAAAGCTTGGCACCATGGACGGCAAGCTTGCTGCTAAGATTATGTATGATGGTCAGGGGGCTGACGTAATTAATGAGAAGGCTGCAGAGTACGACAAGATGATTCTGAACGTAAGCAATGCAGCAAGAAGAGGATATGTAGACCAGATCGTAGATGCTGCTGAGACCAGAAAGTATGTAATCGGCGCATTTGAGATGTTGTTCACAAAGAGTGAAGACGGTCCTGTAAAGAAGCACGGAACTGTCTAGAAAGGGTGATTGTAAGATGAAGAAATTTTTGGCTTTGACCTGTATGATCGCCTGCGTCTTTGGAATGACCGCCTGTGGAGAGAGTGAGCCTCTTACTGCATATGAGCAGCAGAAGGTAGATGCGGCTATAGAGATGGCTGAGGGTAAGGTTTTTGATGCAATTGATAAGACATTGAACAATCCTGAAGTAGCTGTTATCTATGAGTACACACCTGAAGAGGTGGAGTACAATATCAGATCAACCTATGGTATTGAGGTAGAGGGCAACGCTTTCATCACCGCACTTGGTTCTTTTGAGAATGCTTATGAAGAAATGGGCGGCAAGGGCGAGATTACCGGTTCTACTGCAACAATTGATGATAAGCAGATTATTGTTAATGTAAATGTGGATGGTCCTAATCAGGACGCTGTTGCGGAAATTGTATTTACAAATGATACCTTCCTGGTAATGGAGTCGGCTTCCTTGAATAAGGTTAGTACGATGAGTGATGCTATGGCAAAGGCAGGTATGAATACTTTGCTTGGTATGGGAAGCGTATTTGCTGTATTGATTTTGATTTCTGCGATTATTTCCTGCTTTAGCCTGATTTCAAAATTCCAGTCCGGTGCAGAGAAGAAGGCAGTCGCTAAGGAGGCGCCTAAATCCGAGACAGCAACAAGCATTGAAAAGACTGTAGCACAGATTGCTGTTCAGGAAGAAATTGCAGCGGCAGATGACACAGAGCTGATCGCTGTAATTGCAGCTGCAATCGCTGCAAGTCAGGGCGCAGCTTCCACAGATGGATTTGTAGTGCGTTCTATTAAGAGACGTAGAGCTTAATTTAAAATTGGAGGAATAAAAAATGAAAAATTATACCATTACCGTAAATGGAAACGTATATGACGTAGTTGTAGAAGAGGGCGCATACACCGGTGCTCCTGTGGCAGCAAAGGCTCCCGCAGCACCCAGAGCGGCAGCTCCTGTAGCAGCCCCCGCTCCTGCAGCAGCACCTGCACCCGCAGCAAGCGGTGCAGCAGGCAGTGTGAAGGTTGAGGCCGGCGCAGCAGGTAAGATCTTCAAGATTGAGGCAAGTGTTGGTCAGGCTGTTAAGAAGGGTGATGCAGTTGTGATTCTTGAGGCAATGAAGATGGAAATCCCTGTTGTAGCACCTCAGGATGGTACTGTAGCAAGCATCGATGTAGCAGTTGGTGATGCTGTTGAGGCAGGTGCAGTTCTGGCAACCTTGAACTAATTGCCGGAATATTAAGTCCAATACAACAGGAGGTTAACAAATGGATTATATAGTTAATACGCTTGACAATCTGATTCACCAGACAGCGTTTTTTAACCTGACCTGGGGAAACTATGTTATGATTGGCGTAGCGTGCTTTTTCCTTTATTTAGCCATCCGACACGGGTTTGAGCCTTTGCTTCTGACCCCCATTGCATTCGGTATGCTTCTCGTAAATATCTATCCTGAGATTATGATTAGCCCCGAAGATGCTGCAAATGGTGTCGGTGGTTTGCTTCACTATTTCTACTTGCTGGATGAGTGGGCAATCTTACCCTCTCTGATTTTCATGGGTGTAGGTGCCATGACTGACTTTGGTCCCTTGATTGCAAACCCTAAGAGCTTCCTTCTGGGAGCGGCGGCACAGTTTGGTATCTTTGCTGCATACTTTGGTGCAATTGCAATGGGCTTCAAC
>JAZQFO010000072.1:0-5182 GCA_045539535.1 Acetatifactor sp. | reverse complement strand
CCGCTTGGCCTCCGACTTCCTTTCCGGCCTTCCCCTAAAGACCTCTCGCATCCTTGCTTTTTGAGATGTTTTATCCTTTTTTACTCTTCGGGAAGCTTTTTAGGGCATCCCGCATATAAACACAATATCCCGAAGAGTATTTTTCACCTCTTCGGGAGCATTTCCTATGTCCTAGGCTTCTATTGCACAGTTAGCCCAAATTCACCAACTGTACCGTACATCCGATTTTCTCCTTACCATTATCTACCTCCTCCACACGAGTGGCCTGGGCGGTAATGATAATTCGCTGTCCCTTGGTAACTGCAGAGAAACGGATTACATCATTTTCTTTAATTTTTCCCTCCGGAGCTTGTACCAACAAACCGATGGAGCTCATATTCAGAACGGTCAGCTCAAACTCGCCGGGAAGCTTCTCATCCTGACGGGTAATGGTATCCACCGTACCTGTAATATTCACCTGATAACGCACAGCATGTCTGTCGTCCTTGTCAGAGCCCTCGTACAACGCAATAGTGATGCGCTGCCCCTCCAAAGGCCCTATTGTCCCCTGGGTTTCATAAAGACCTGATTTGCTGAATACCAATGCGCTGATGGTATCCCCTTCTGCCAGGTTAAATCCTTCAATTTCCACTTCAATCTCGCTTTTCTCCGTATTGGATGCGAGAATTGTCGTATCCGCTATGGTATTACCCTGCGCAGACTCACGAATTACAATTCTGCATTGTCTTAAATCTTCCATGACTTTTCCTCACTACTTATACTGCTCTTTCATTACATTTATATCTACACCGCTCCCAGATCATATTCTGACAAAAGCTTTGCCAACAATCTGTAGTAGAGGGTGTGACTCTCATTCCATGTCATTATACTCTCCACAAATTCAAAGCTCAAAACCGCATCCATGCCCTTTTTGTCTTTGAATCTCACATGTGTAAAAGAGATGACCTTTTGCTTTTCCAGCTTCTGATACAGTTCCATACTGGTATTGGCAATACGCTTAATATTGTCATACTGCAGCACACCTGTTTCATCATAGGCTCTGGTGAGCTCCGGCATGTCCAAGTAGTCAATGGTTTCTGCTGCCACCGATTTGGACAAACGGTTTGCACCTGCCATTCCCACAAGCCTCCACGGCTTTCCGGCATACAAAAGCACACGCTGTATGTTCATATTCAATGCAATGTCATCCAACAGTCTGTCAATGGGATAATCTTGCCCCGTATAAACCTTGTCCTGCATAGCGCACACAAGCTCTGCCGGTGACATGTTACCACGACTGTTCAACTGACTGGTACCCATTCTGGCATTGCGGATTTCCTCCAGAGTACCATGCTTTGCTGCATTATAAATAATATATCTGTTTCTGCCCTTTTCCTTGGCTCTGTAAAGTGCAAAATCCGCCAGAAAAAATAAATCTTCATAGTTATAAGCATCCTTGGGATATGCCGCACATCCAATAGACAGTGTCAATGAAATTTTCTCACCATTGTCTGCAGTGATAGAGCTTGCCGCCACACCTGTTCTGATGCTGCGCAGGCGTTCTCGCATACATTCCATATCATAGGCATCATAGAACAATACCAGAAACTCATCGCCTCCGAAACGTCCTACCAATCCCTCGTCCCGCACTTCATGTTTGATGATTGCAGCCACCTTTTTCAGGACTTCGTCGCCCTTCATATGACCGTACACATCATTTACTTTTTTGAAATAATCGATATCAATAATAGCCAGTGTAATATTGGCCGTCTTTTTCTCATCCACCGCACTGACTGCCAGCTTGGTAATCTCCGCTTTGGTCAGCACACCTGTCAGATAATCCTTCTCCAGCGCCGGTCTGTTATCCGTAACTTCTTCAGAACGCTCATTCCAAAAATGAATGTAACCCGTGGCGTAGGCATACCTTTCATCCTCATACACGGAGATACCCTTCAACAAAGTAAAAGCCGTCTCTCTGATATTCAGAATATCACCGGCAATATTAATGATGAACCGCTCACTGCCGTTTCTTAAAATACCTATCAGCTTCTTGACATCCGTCAGATTGCTCTCATCCGCACGTTCCAAAAGCTTTGCTTCAAATTCTTGAAGCGGCATGGACATAATATTCTGCTCAAATCTGTCAGCTGCATAGATTCGTATATGCTCCGTTGCAACCTCATATTCAAAGTAATAATCATTATACAGACGAAGAATGGCATTCTTCTTGGTAACCTTGTTGCGGATTACCTTCTCCCACTCCTGCATCTCATCCAACGGAATCATGCGGATATCCGCCATATACTCATCCGCTCTGTGCTCGAACATAGCCAGCGTACTTTTCATCTTGCCGGATTCCGTTCTAAGCGGCAAAATAACCGTCTGCTCCTGTTCCACAAAATCCTTCAAATATACAGCCTTTGAAGGATCCACCAATTTGTCAAAGGTGCTGTAAAGACGACTACCCACAAACCCGTAAAACGCGGTGTTTGCAGAGATAATGTCAAAGGTTTCGCTATTTATTTTTACCTCGTAAGAACTGCCATTATCCATCGTCTACTAATCTATCCTTCTTCGCTCAGTTCGCAAATGTTATCGATATAAATATTTTTTCACGCCACAAAAGGGGTATCGCCCGACACCCCTTCCTGCAATGTTCATCTAAATCTTACTGCTTCTCTACCTCTGCATCAGGGGCATTCTTCTTAACAGACTCAATGCCATTCATACAGCTTGCTTTTGCCTTGTACCCCTCGCTGGTTGCTATAACCTGGCCATTAGCTGCCTTCAAACGGAAACGATACTCACCGGCCTTATCCTGATAAACCTCAAACTTGGGGTTCTTCTCAGTTGCAAAGCCTTCTACTGTCTGATCCTCAACAGGAGCAACAGGAGCATTCTTCTTAACGGATTCAATACCGTTCATACAGCTCGCCTCTGCACTGTAAACCTCAGAAGTAGCAATTACTTCACCATTGCCTGCCTTCAAATCAAACTTAACACCGGTGTTAGTCTCTTTTACAACAAACTTACCCATTGTCCTCATCCTCCTGTAAATATACGTTTATAATTAGTTATATTTTACTATAGACATGTTGTTTTTGCAACGAAAAATGTGAATTTCCCGTGAAAACAAGGCTTAATATTCCTCTGCAATATCCAATTCCTTCTGCTCTGCCTGAATCGGAAGTGCATAACCGGGTGTATGACGGAGGAACAGGAACCAATAACCGGCACCCACAATACCGGAGCCGCCCACGATATTTCCCAGGGTTACGGGCAACAGATTATGAAGCAAAAAGCTTCCCCAAGTCAATCCCTCTGCAGCAATTCCATACTCGGTTGCCGTAAGCAGAGCCGCCACTCCAAAATACATATCCGCAATACTATGTTCAAATCCACAGAGCACAAACAGCATAATGGGCCAGAAGCTCATGAGCAGCTTCCCGGATACGGTCTTAGCCGCAAACGCAGCCCACACGGCGATACACACCAAAACATTGCACAAAATACCTCTGATAAAGGCCTCGCTAAAACTCTGATTGACACGACTAAGTGCAGATGCCACCATTTTCTCGGCAAGTGCACCCTCAAACAGCTCCGGCGTTCCGCCATAAACCACCATGCCCGCTACCATCGCAGTTCCCACAAAATTGCCCAGAAATACAAAGAACCAGTTCTTAAGCATCTCCCTTGCCTTGATTTTCTTCTCCAACACAGCAATAATAATCAGATTATTACCGGTAAACAGCTCGCTACCTGCAATTAACACCATTGCCAAACCCGCCGGAAACACACATGCGCTTACAAGTCTTGATATGGATGGATTGGCAACCGTAGCCCCGGCCACATTGGAAGCAATCCCTGCAAAGCCGATAAATATTCCTGCAAATATACCAAGTACCACCATTTTCAAAGCGGGAATTCGCACCTTATGGGTACCAATCTCCACAAAACTACGTGCTATCTCAAGAGGTGAATGCATCAAATTTCTCCTTTCGCTGTTCAAATTGCTGATAAAAATCCTGCTCCTCATAGGGAGTCAGATAAAATGTCTTTAACAAAAACATATTTAACTCACGGGCAAAACTGTCGTCTGATTCCGCCACTTTTTTCTCCACATCATTCAAAAGATAGTGCCAGCAAGTCACAAACTCCTTGTACCGGGCTCTATCCGGCGTGTCAATCCACTTACTTACCTTCACCTTGGTATGAACCGCCTTACACTCTCCTGTCTGAAGAAAATATTTATATTCGCCGTTTTCATAATACCGTCCCAAAGGAAAAAGCCTGCACACACCGGGGCGCCATGGGTGAATGGAACATCTCCCCGATTCATCCAAAAAAGCACAGCTTTCATCCGCTTCCGTCATCCGCAAGTGCGGTAATACACAACCGTCCACCACACCAAGCTCTATTTCTTTCTGAAGCAATTCTCCCAAAGAGCGTTTTAAACCTGTCGTCAAGCGGTAGACATCATAGGGGTTCAGCACAATCGTATCCCCCATTCCTCTGCAGCAATCACTGCAGCCAACACAGCCGTGACAGTCTGCTTTTACCATATCATTTTCGCCGTACAATCTGCCGTCCGAAATATCCGCCAGACTTACATTACGCTTCATGCCGTCATTTCCGCCTTCCCGAATGTCTCTTCTATCCACCGTTTCCAAACAACGCTCAGATAATATTATACACGATAACTGTCCATTATGCAACAAGAGCTCCTCGTAAACCATAACGGCCACGTGGAGCTCTTGTCTACCTATACAACCAAAGGGGAAAACGTTTCGCGAAAAACTATCCAACCCCCTTTAAAATGAAAGGAAGCAAATTTAATTAGCTGCAACCTCTGCCTTCAACTTTTCAGTCAAAGCAGGAAGGATCTTGTTCAGATCACCTACAATGCCGTAGTCAGCCACATCGAAAATAGGAGCAGTCTCATCCTTGTTGATTGCAATAATTATATCAGATTCTTCCATACCTGCCAAGTGCTGAATTGCACCGGAGATACCTACTGCAAAATACAGATTGGGACGAACGGTCTTGCCGGTCTGGCCCACCTGATAATCCTTGGACATCCAGCCTGCATCTACAACTGCACGGGAACAGCTAACCTGTCCGCCAAGAACCTCTGCCAAATCCTCAAGAAGCTTGAAGTTCTCTGCGCTACCTAAGTCGGAGGCCAAGCGGTCTTAGGAAGACA
>JAZQFO010000071.1:0-14286 GCA_045539535.1 Acetatifactor sp. | reverse complement strand
TCCACATCTCCACTTGTCACATCTGGTTTAACATCTCCGCTGCTTATTTCCACAACCGGAATATCATCTTCAGACCCTTGGCCAGATGATACATCCCCCAGAAGATATTCTTGATTAAATATTTCATCCATAAAAACCTCCTTAAATAATCCTATCTAATAGATAGCCAACAAGACCAGCCAACAATACAAAAATAGCAACAGACCATAGAGAAAAAGTATAGCCCCATATAGTAAAGGGACGTTGAAACAAATCAATAATTACCGACATAAACTCTAAAAAATAATCCATAAGAGCCTCCTATTTCACAACAAAACGCCATACAAGCAAAATTACAGACAGACCGACACCAACACGAACAATCGACCATATATTCTCAGGTACAAAAGCAAAAGCACCGACAAGAAAATCAGCAAACCCCTGAAAAGCCGAAATCATATCAGTTAAGTCTCCAAAAATACCCGTAATAATTTCAAGGAGCGAATCACCACTATAGTTTATAGGGGGGTCAGAATAATCTGGTATACCGTCATCTCCTTGGTTACCCTCTTCCGGATCAGTCTCTACGGGGTTACCATTTTCATCTCCACCAACGGGGGAAACGATAACTTTACCACCACCATCATCTATATCATAGCAGTAAGTGTAACTATACCATTGTCCAGGCACCATAGTAGCGCCTACACCCTCTTCATTCAGACGCATCTCAAGGAATCTAACATAGTATTTTGTCTGAGCTTGATTAGAAGTCATTAAGGCATCATGTTTCGCAATTCCCTCTGTAACATATGGATAACGGACAACGGTAAAACCTTTTGTCCATGTTTCTCCGCTATGTTTTACCCATTCATAAGAGGGCAAGCTTTTATGAGAAGTGTAGGTATTAAAATAATTATTACCGTCTGAAAAAAGATCATCTACATTTGTACAATTAAAGTCCTCAGCCAAATTATAGACCGCTTTTGTATAGCCTACATCTGCGGTATATGTACAATCATACTTATGCGAATTAATTAAGCTGGTTTTATCATAGGTATAAAGTCCGGGGTATTGATTATAGTGAAGAAGTCCAAAAAACTTGGATTCAACAATTAAATCGATTTCAAAATTTTCCGAAGCATTAGCCACAGTAAAGCCGTTATGAGAAATGTTTGTCAATTCCGGTATAGGAATATCTGGGTCATACTCCTCTCCAAAGTCTCTACTAGGTGCAATAACGTCACCCTCATGGATAACTCCGACAAGTTCGCCAGTTTCTATAAAGGCTTCAAGAGCATCAGCACTCTCGAACACCGTAGCGGTACATTTGCGAACAACACCCCATTCAGACTCTTCCATATCTAAACAAGAAGACAAGCCAACAGTTTCATCATTAACAAGTTGATAAGTGCCGTTACCCTCATAATCTAAAGTATTTTTTGAATTGCCAGACGAAGATGTAAAACAAATACGCGCTTTTTGAATACGATACATAGCATTAATATCATCATCACTACCAGCTTTTTTCAGTTGGTAGTAGGATTTACTCTCAAAATCCACCATAGCAAAAAACCAATGCCCATACGAATAATATCCATAAATAGGATATTGAGAAATAAGAGTAGAACTACGGTCATAAGACGGTAGACCTTCCTCATTTTGCGTATACTGATAATCAAGCGAAAATGAATAAGGAAAATCAGCATTAGCGGCATGAACCGTTGCGCCCTGCGACACAATACCGATAAGCACCAGCATGAACACAGCCAACATTAAGACGAGTATCGAAAGATAACTTTCGTTGCGCTCCGAATTGCCCGGAGGCTTAAATTTTGGAATTTTCATATATTTCTCCTTTCTAAAAACAAAAAGATACCGCATACCGTCCAACAGAACGATACACGGTATCCCTTAGACACATCCATATTTAATTAATTGGTTGCCTTAGAGGTTCTGAAAAGCTTTCTAACCAAAGGCAAGCCGATGCCACCAACAAAACCAGCACCAAGCACAAAGGCGAGAATAGGATTCTCAACCAGAGTAGTAAGGCAAGTACCTGCGAAAGATACCGCATCACTTGCAGCAGAAATAATTGTCTCCATAGCCGTTACAGTTTCTCCTTCCATTAGTTTTTCCTTTCCCTTTCATAAAAATTTATTTCATGCGCATTGAAATCATATAAAATTACTTACCGGGCACAAACAGCTCCGCATATGCCACATTTTCCCTACCGTTATTGAAGTAGAAATCACAATTCACTTCCTTACCGATATTCGCCTCATTTAAAACGTGAGTGCATCTGTCAGGAACAGTTACCGCATGGACATTTTCGCCCTTGGCACCTTTGCGCAGGTCAAAATCTGCCATTTCAGAAGTAAGGCACGCAATGCTAAAAGCATAGGGCCCATTCTTACCCACTCCATCCACTTTCTTAATACCAATCAATTTTGCTCTTACCATACCCTTTAATCCTCTCTTTCTTTACTTTTTCCATTTCATAGGGTAAAATTATAGGTTAAGACGCTAAAGCGTCTGTATGAGGCCGACAGGCCTCTTACAAGACATATAATATCCCGATATGTCGGGAATGTCAAGAGTTATTTTCCAGAAACATCGGGAAAGGAGAAAAAATGAAAGAAAGAAAAACGAACATCGAGTTTGGAAAACGTTTTACAGAAATAGTAGAAAATTCAAGATTTAAAAGCACAGAACTCGTAAAAATGGCTCAAATATCCAAAAATTCAATAAGCGAGTGTAAAAAAGGACATGTACCAACAGCAGAAACTCTCTGCAAATTATCCCAACTTCTCGGGACAACATGCGAATATCTATTAACAGGAAAAGAACCGGGCGAACTAACCAACGAAGAACAAAAAATAGTTGATTGCTACCGAAAAGCAAATCAGGAAGGACGACGTACAATAATGCACATTGCAGAAATGGCAAGCGCCCAAAGCGCCAACAATGACGAGGAAACAGCGCAAATATCGACTTCCGCAGTTGGCTAGACTTGCACCGAGATTGAGAAAGGAGAAAAAAAAGCAATGATACCACTTGATAACCCTATAAATTGGATGATAATAGGCCTGATAATAGCAATACTATTAATCTGGTTCTTCATAGAATCAGCCGTAAAATCAGGCACCAAAAAGGCAATATATGAAATACTTGAAGAATTGAAATTCATTCACTATGTAAACGACGACAACGACCCATTAAGAAAATGGTTTAACAAAGACAAATAATAGTATTTTGGCGTCGGATCACCGCGGACGAAGCCGCGGCAAGCCTAGCCAAAAGACAAAATTGCATAAGCAAGCAATAACTCTTAATCAGGGTGTCCAGGGTTCGAGCCCCTGGCGGTCCACTCGAAGTCTCAGGCTTGCTGTAGAGCGGGTTTGGGGCTTTTTTTGTATCATGAAAAAGTGGCTATCTTGAAAAAAATCAGGTAACCATATTTGCAGACATATAGGAAGAATTCATATGAAAAAACATCTTGTGATTCTACTGTCAATTCTTGGTATATTGATGACTTTTGTTCTAATTAGAGTCATAATAGCTCATCAGTTGGATTCGCAGCCGGAAGAATCCATTATCATTACGGAAATACAGCCGGAGTCTTCTACAGAAAGTAAGACGCCGGAAGCAGCGGAGCATACGCAGGTTGTCATCGAAGAAGAACCCTTTCTCTTTATTGATGCAAGCGGTACCACCATGTCCACGCGTATTTTAGTGCCGGGGGGTTATAGCCCCGTGGAGGCCCAGGCCGGAAGTCTGCTTGAATTTATGCGTGACTATCCGATGAGGGAGGATGGCAGTGCGGTACACCTCTATGATGGCCATGAAAAAGGCAATCAGAGTGCTCATATAGCAGTATTTCAGTTGCCGATAGAAGAAAGAGACCTGCAGCAGTGTGCGGATTCTGTTATGCGTATGTACGCGGAGTATTATTGGGCCACCGGCCAATATGAAAAAATCCGGTTTCATTTTACAAACGGCTTTTTGGCGGAGTATCTTAAGTGGAGAGATGGGTACCGTATTTCTGTGAATGGCAATGAGGTGTCCTGGGTGCAGTCTGCGGCCTATGATGACTCCTATGAGAGCTTTGTGAACTACATGAAAATTGTATTCACCTATGCAGGCACTTTGTCCATGGAACAGGAGTCAGAACCCATTGCCTTGTCAGAGGTTCGTCCCGGGGATGTGTTCTTAAAGGGAGGAAGTCCCGGACATGTGGTGATGGTGGTGGATGTGTGTGAAAATGAACAGGGAGAAAAGGCTCTTCTGCTGGCGCAGGGTTATATGCCTGCCCAGGAGTTTCACATCTTGAAAAATCCGTTACATGAACAGGATCCATGGTACTATGAAAGTGAGATTGAATATCCGTTGTCAACGCCGGAATATGTTTTTCCGGAAGGCAGCTTGAAGAGACTTGCGTATTAGTGAGTATTAATGAGATAGAAAGTGAGATAAAAAGGACATGACTATGACACCTATTTTTGATACCCATGCCCATTATGATGATGAGGCTTTTGACCAGGACAGAGACGCGCTGCTGTCTTCCCTTCCCGCCCAAGGGGTGGCCAAGGTGGTAAATGTGGGAGCAAGTCTTGAATCCTGCAAGAAAACCCTTGCACTGATGGACCGGTACGATTTTATCTACGGAGCTATCGGTGTGCATCCCTGTGACACGGAAGAATTGAACGAAGCGCATTTTCAGTGGCTTCGGGAGGCCTGCGGTCACGAAAAGTGTGTGGCGTTGGGTGAAATAGGTCTGGATTATTACTGGAATGAGCCTGAGGAGGCCATCCAGAAGCGGTGGTTTGTGCGTCAGATGAATTTGGCGCGGGAGCTTAAGCTGCCCATGATCATCCATTCCAGAGATGCTGCCAAGGATACGGCAGATATGATGAAAGCAGAGAAAGCCGGTGAAATCGGCGGCGTAGTGCACTGTTATTCCTACACCAAAGAGATGGCCAGAGAGTTTTTAAATATGGACTTCTACTTTGGCATTGGCGGTGTATTGACCTTTAACAATGCCAAGAAGCTAAAGGAGGCAGTGGAGTATATTCCCATGGACCGCATTGTATTAGAGACAGACTGCCCCTATCTGGCTCCTGTGCCCTATCGCGGCAAGCGCAACTGTTCCCTCTACATTGCCCATGTAATCGAAGCTATGGCGCAAATCAAAGGAATTTCCGAAGAAGAAGTACGTAAAAAGGCATGGGACAATGCCCATGCCCTATATCGCCTTTAACGGGGAATTCCCTTAAGCTGCTTTTTTCTTTTTGAAGGAGGCCCGCAGTCCGATTTCTTCCTTGCGGATCATGCGGCGGATATTTTCAAAATGTTTGATCACGACGATCAGGGATGCAATGCAGGGAATCAAAAATGCCCAAGGCACATTGCTCATGAAAAACAGCCAGAGGGGGAAGCTGAGCACCGAGGTAAAGGTGGCCAGGGCGATGTAGTCGGTAATCAGTGTAATCAAAATGATGCCCACGCCCATGATGACAAAGAAGCGCCAATCCAGTCCCAGCATCATACCTACATAGGTGGCAAATCCTTTGCCGCCCTTGCCCTTGAGATAGAAGGGGAAAATATGTCCCAGTACTGCGGCAGTTCCCACGCAGTAAGGCAGATATATGTAATCTGCAAAGAGCCACTTGGCCAAAAGGATAACCAGTGTACCTTTTAGTATATCGCAGATTCCCACGATGATACCGTATTTCCATCCAAGCATAATGGTGGTATTGGATGCACCCAGATTGTTGGAGCCTCCTGAACGAAGGTCTTTTCCTTTGATTTTGGCAATAATCAGCGATGTGCTGATACTGCCGGCCAGATAGCCGATTAGGATTGCTACAATATAGATGATGCAGGTTTTCATAAAAATCGCCTCCAACTCATTTGTAAAAATTTGTATTATCGACAAAAAAGTATCTTTTTCGTCAATTTTATGGTACCCTTTTTTATAGAAAAAGGCAATCTATTATTTTGATTCGGAGGCGGGAATGAAATTAAATTACAGAAGAACCTTACTGACAGGCTTGGCTTTTATGGCCATATATTCTTTTTGGCAGACCTATGATAATGTGGTACCTTTGATTTTGAAGAATAGTTTTCAGATGAATGAAATTGTCACCGGTGCGGTGATGGCAGCGGACAATGTGCTGGCGCTGTTTTTGTTGCCCTTGTTTGGCACTATGTCGGACAAGGTGAATTCTAAATGGGGCAAACGCAAACCATTTATTGTGGTAGGAGGTTTTTTGTCAGTAATTGCCATTGCATTTATGCCAATTGGTGACAATGCAAGGAGTCTTCCGCTGTTTATGATTTCTACAGGATTGGTGCTGTTGTTTATGGCGTTTTTCCGTTCTCCTGCAGTGGCGCTGATGCCTGACGTAACCCCCAGACCCTTGCGTAGTAAGGGCAATGCTATTATCAATCTGACCGGTACGGCCGGTGCTATTTACGCCCTGATTATGACGGGACTTGTGGTAGGTGATGGTAAGACACCGGATTACACGTCGCTGTTTTGGTCTGTGATTGTATTTATGGTCATTTGCCTGGTGGTGCTGATGTTTACTGTCAATGAGAATAAATGGGGCGAGGAAGCCAGAGAAATTGAGAGGCAGTTTCCGGAGCTTATGGAGCAGGAAGAGGAGGCAGATAAAGCCCTTGCAGCCAAAAGCGGGAAGCTTAGCGGTCCCAAGAAAAAGAGTCTGATATTCTTGTTATTGTCTGTGGCTTTTTGGTACATGGCCTACAATGCGGTGACCAGCACCTTCTCAAGATATGCTACAGAAGTATGGGGGCTGGAAAATGGAGGCTATGCGGACTGTCTGATGGTAGCTACTGTGGCTGCAATTATCAGCTATATCCCGCTGGGTGTCCTTGCCGGTAAAATTGGCCGTAAAAAGAGTATTCTCATTGGTGTAATTGGGCTGTTCTTAAGCTTTTTCTATGTGGGATTCTTTGGCGGATATCACTTTATGATTAATCTGGGATTTGTGGTTGTGGGTATTTCCTGGGCTGCAATCAACGTAAATTCCTTTCCTATGGTGGTTGAAATCGCCAATGACGGAGACGTGGGCAAATACACAGGCTATTATTATATGTTTTCCATGGCTGCGCAGGTGCTTACTCCTGTGTTGTCCGGTGTATTCCTGCAGATGATCAGCTACAAGACCCTGTTTCCCTATGCGTGCATTTTCTCGGCAATGGCTTTCGGTACCATGTTTTTGGTAAAACATGGTGATGTAAAGCCTGTGGCAGGGAAGTCGGTTCTGGAAAGCTTTGATATCGATGATTAAAGGTTGCTGATAAGCGAAAAATCAAGTAAAATAAAGGCAGTGTAGCTTTTAAGATTTAGAAAAGGAGAAAGAGATATGTTTGTTAAAAATGAAGCATGTAACATTACCCCTTGTGAGCCCGGTGTGAGCAGAAAGGTTATGGCTTACTCTGACCAACTGATGATGTGTGAGATTACTTTTGAGAAGGATGCAGTGGGCAATATGCATAAGCATCCTCATGAGCAGATTACTTACATTGCAGAGGGTAGCTTCCTCTTTACCATTGACGGCGAGAGCCAGGTGGTTAATAAGGGAGACAGTGTATTTATGCCCTCCAATTCCGAGCATGGTGTAAAATGTTTGGAGGCAGGCAAGCTGGTAGATGTATTTAATCCCAAGCGTGAGGAGTTTTTGTAGGATGAAGCAGGCAAAATTCTCCAGCAGGTGGGGATTTATCTTATCGGCCGTGGGTTCTGCCGTGGGTATGGCCAATGTGTGGGGATTTCCCTACAAGATGGGCGCTTACGGCGGAGGCGCATTTCTGATGGCCTATCTGATTTTTGTGGTATTGTTCAGTGTGGTAGGATTGTCTGCCGAGTATGCGATCGGACGCAGAGCCCGTACAGGAACCCTTGGTTCTTATCAGTTGGCCTGGTCCACTCGAAATGCAAAGCTGGGAAGAGCCGGAGGCTTGCTTGGCTGGCTTCCTTTGGCTGGTTCTATGTGTATCGCCATTGGTTATGCGGTAATTATTGCGTATGTATTAAGGGCATTTTCCAGCTCTGTAACCGGAGATTTGATGCATGTGGATACCGGTGCATGGTTTGAGTCCTTTTCCGGTGCAGATTACTCGGTAATTCCCTTTCATGTGATTGTGGTGATAGGAACGCTTCTGACATTGCTTCTGGGTGCCAAGAGCATCGAGAAGAGCAACAAGATTATGATGCCTGTATTCTTCATTATTTTTGTGGTGCTGGCAGTGCGTGTAGCTATGTTGCCCGGAGCAGTGGAAGGCTACAAGTTTATGTTTACACCCAGATTTGAGGAGTTAAAGGACCCTATGGTGTGGGTTTGGGCCATGGGACAGGCTTTCTTCTCCCTATCGGTAACCGGTAGCGGTATGATTGTGTATGGTGCATATCTGGATGACAAAGAGGATGTGGTGCATATTGCAGTGCGTACGGCTATTTTTGATACCATTGCAGCGTTGGTGGCGTCACTGGTGATTATTCCGGCTTGTTTTGCATATGGACTGGATGTGGGTGCAGGTCCCTCTTTGTTGTTTGTGACTTTGCCCAGAATCCTGCAGGACATTCCCTTTGGACAGATTTTTGCTATTATTCTGTATACAGCCATGATTTTTGCAGGTATAAGCTCCCTTCAGAACATGTTTGAGGCGGTAGGTGAGTCCCTTCAGTACAAGTTCCCTAAGCTGAGCCGTAAGGTGGTTCTGGTAATTCTTTGTGTAGTTTGTTTAGGCTTTGGACTGCACATGGAGCCCATTGCCAAGTGGGGACCTTGGATGGATATCGTGTCCATCTACATCATCCCCATCGGAGCAACTTTGGGTGCGCTGTCCTGGTTCTGGATTATGAAGAAGAGCGATCTTTTGGATGAGATTAACAAGAATGTAGAGAAGCCTCATGGCGGACTTTGGCACAGCGCCGGAAGATATCTGTATGTTACTTGTGCAATTATCCTGTGCTGCGTGGCATTGTTTATGAAAGTGGCTTTCTAGCAGCCTCCTGACAGATAAAAGTTAATAGAAAGATTTAAGGGCGTATCCTTGCAGATACGTCCTTTTTGATGCATTGTTTTAATTGCATTTGTAAAAAATAAATATTAAATGCAAGATATAGTTGACAAATGCAAAATATGTGATATGATATGCTTAAAGGAGGCGAGGGAATGAAGAATCTAAAACTGAAAATTGCAAGAATGGAAAAAGATATTTCGCAAATCGATCTGGCCAAGATGGTAGGTGTCACCAGACAGACCATCGGCATGATTGAATCCGGGGATTACAACCCCACATTAAAGCTTTGCCTGGCTATTTGTAAGGCACTTGATAAAACATTGGATGACTTATTTTGGGAGGATAGTGAAAATGAAGAAAAGTAATGTAAAGAATAATTTGGATGAAATGCAGGAGCAGAAGCTTTTAAAGATTGAGCATAACGGTTGTTGGTTTGCTTTTTGGGGATTATTTATTTCAATGATTGTACAGAATACTATTTTTGGCAATCAGGGACCGTATGTACTTGGTGAGTGGATTCTTTTTATGTGTCTTAGCATTTACCTTGCAGTGGCATGTATCAAGAACGGTATTTGGGACAGACGCCTGAAGGCAGAGCCTGTTACGAATCTGTTGATGAGTCTCGTAGGCGGTGTTGTTATGGCAGTCATCATGTTCATTCAGGTATATAACAGAAGCGGTATGATTGGTGGTTCTGTTTGCGCCGCAATCTTTGCAGGTGGATTTGTGTTTGCATTGTGTTTCCTTGCGCTGACATTTTTTACCGGAATGTATCATAAGCGGGTTGCCAAGATGGAGGCTGAGGAGTCTGAAGAGGAAAATTAACGATAAACATTAAAAAGTTCTTGACAAATGTAAAATCCTGCATTATATTGGATTTAACGATAATCGTTAAATAATTAATGTTAGTGGAGGATAAGATGAAAACAGAAGCAATACAAAAAATCAATAAGGTAGGTAAAATCAGTTATATTCTTACGGTAATCTGTAAGATATTTGTAATCGTAGGATTGGTAGGAATGCTTGTGGGGGGCGTTGTTTGGTTGGTGCTGCCGGTGGATACCATGAAGGTAACCCAAAGCAGTGCCATGATCGTGGAAATGAACCAGGAAGGTCTGGGCAGCAGCATTTCCGGCACGGAACTGGAGGAGATGGAGGCGTCTTTGGCAGCGGGGGAGCAGTGGCAGGTCAGCCAGGTGCAAAGCGGTATGATGGGACCTAAAATGTTTTCTGCCAAAACAACCTACAATCCGGTGGCTATGGATGTGGAAGGTGATAAGATTACGATTCAGATGCTTTCTGAGGAAGCGAGTTTCACCATGCGGCATATGGGCGTGCTGATGCTTTTGATGTCAGTGGTGTTGGTACTGACCATCGTGACGCTAACTTTTGTGGAGGGCTTGTGTAAGGCATTTCGTGATTGTGAATCTCCTTTTGAGGAGCAGGTAATCCGCAAGATGCAAAGACTGGCAAAATGCCTGATTCCTTGGGTTTTTGTAGCATCTTTGGGTGATTCCCTTATCAACAGTATGTTGTCCGGAGGAGTGCATGTGGCACTTTCCCTTGATTTAGGTGTTGTTTTAGTGGTTGTAATTGTGTTAATATTGGTGTATGTTTTCAAATATGGTGCTGTTTTGCAGCAGGAATCCGATGAGACACTGTAAGGGAGGACGCCATGGGTAAAATAGTGCTAAGATTGGACCGTGTAATGGCGGACCGCAAGATGAGTCTGAACGAGCTTTCAGAAAAGGTAGGGGTCTCCAATGTGAATCTTTCTAAGATTAAGACCGGCAAAATCAGTGCTATCCGATTTTCCACGCTGGTGGCAATCTGTGAGGTATTAAACTGCCAGCCGGGAGATATTCTGGAGTTTGATCCGGAGGGGACACAGGAGTAAGTCGGCATATAAATGAGGGGTAGCAGAAGATGAAATACATGGTGAAATGTTCCTATTGTGACAAGACCTTTGTGGTGGATACCAAGACCAAGGATGCAGATTTTATCTGTGAGTCCTGCGGCGGTAAATGCGGCAAGGACGATATCATCCAGGAAATCCGGGAGCAGAAAACCGTTGTATGGCGCTCCGGTAACCGTGCGGAGGATGAGGCATGGAAGGCGCTGAAGTCCTTTGATGTATCAGAGCATGAGGGCAAGGCCGGTAAGGAAGAGGCACCGGAGGAGACACTGTACGATATTGTGTCCGGAGCTAGTACCTCCAAGAAAGCATGGTTGTTTCATTATTGGCCGTTTTTGGTATTTTGGGCAGTTTGTTTAATAGTCGTTATAGTTTCCAAGATATATTCATTTTTTTCAGGATTGTTTTTTATGTGATTTAAAATTATATCACAAGTATAATTTACAAACTTTATTATTCGTGCTATAGTGACGATAATAAGACTAGTATCAAGTAAGCGGAATCTATGATTCTCGGAAAGGAAATGACATGAACGCAGTTAGAATGATAGCTTATCTGAATAGTGAACGTCAGTATGAACTGTTCCTTGCAAGCGATTGCAACGAATGGTCTGCTTTTGCGTGCTCAGATTGCTCATATAAGGTAAAGCTGAAACTATCTGTGGGATTGTAAACTGTAAAGACTACGACTACATAGACGACGGAGCCGCTTATCTTTTATGAGACAAGCGGCTTTTTTTACATCATTTTGAGAAAGGAGACAAAATGGATAAATTAGAGATTAAAGGAAAAGTAAATACCGCCATCTGCTACGCGAGAGTGGTGGAGGATGAGGCTATAGAGCAGATTCGGAGAATGTGCGATCACGAGTTTACGGAAGGTAGTCAGATTCGCATTATGCCTGACGTGCACTCCGGCAAGGGCTGTACCATCGGTACTACTATGACCGTAAAGGATAAGGCGGTGCCCAATATTGTGGGCGTGGATATCGGATGCGGTATGCTGACTACCAATATCGGCAAGAGAGAGATTGATTTTGCCAAGCTGGATGAGGCGGCTCACTATATTCCCAGTGGCATGAATGTATGGGAGGGCAGAAAGGAGCGCTTCGATTTGGAGGCCCTTAGATGTTATCGAGAGCTTCGCAATTCCAAGTGGCTGGAGAGAAGCTTAGGTACTTTGGGCGGTGGCAATCACTTCATCGAGGTGGATGAGGCCACAGATGGCACCAAGTACCTGGTGATTCACACCGGCAGCCGTAACCTGGGCAAGCAGGTGGCTGAGATTTACCAGCAGCTTGCCATTGACTTAAATAAAGGCAAGGAAACCTATTTTCAGGAGAGAGAGGAAATTATCCGAACCTACAAGGAGCAGGGGCGTAGAAGCGAGATTCAGGCAGCCCTTAAGCAGATTGCCTGGGAGCAGAGAGAGGCCACCATTCCTGAGGATTTGTGTCACTTGTATGGCAGCTATTTTGAGGACTATCTCTACGATGTGGAGATTTGTCAGCAGTTTGCCAGAAGAAACCGTGAGCTGATTGCGGAGATTATCTTGGAAAAATGCGGTCTGGAGAAGCTGGACGCATTCCATACCATTCATAATTATATCGATACAGAGGAAATGATTTTGAGAAAAGGAGCCATTGCGGCTCATAAGGGTGAAAAAGTGCTGATTCCGATTAATATGAGGGATGGAAGTGTGCTGGCCATGGGCAAGGGCAATCCGGAGTGGAACTATTCCGCACCCCATGGTGCAGGCCGTGTCATGTCCAGAAAAAAGGCCAAGAGTGAGCTTAACATGGAGGAATACAAAAAGGCTATGGCCGGTGTGTATACCACCTCCGTAAACGAAGCTACTCTGGATGAGGCGCCCATGGCTTACAAACGCCTGGAGGACATCATTGATGTCATCAGGGAAACCGTGGACGTAATTGATGTAATGAAACCAATTTATAATTTTAAGGCTTCCGATTAAGTGTGTGCCCATGGGGTTGTGCACTTGGGAGCCGGAACAGGAGGAAGAGATGTGTACAATCCCTGCCATCAATATGGCAAAAACGGGACAAAATATCGTTGTGCTGAGAAAGCGGGCCGGCTTATCTGTCAAGGATTTGCAGACGGCCTTCGGATTCGGCACACCCCAGGCAATCTACAAGTGGCAGCAGGGCATCGCTCTGCCCACCATCGATAACCTGGTGATGCTGGCGGCGCTTTTAGGCGTGAAGATAGATGATATTTTGGTCACCGAGGACGCGATGCAGATACAGATTGGGGCGTAGCGGTTAAATGTATTGCCCCTAAAATAAAAAATCACTTTTTAGATGACTAGGTTGAGATGGTCATTTGAAAGTGATTTTTTGTTGAAAAAATATATGAGTATAGTGTTGCAATGAAAGCAAAGGTTAAGTTTTATTCTTATAAAGTCTTTTGGAAGTGTTTTTCTTTTGATTTCGAGTTGAAAATGACGAATTTGAATATAATAAACAAAATGAAATTGACGATTTTGCAGAAATGTGCTTAAATCAAATTAACGATTTTGCAAAAGGTAGGTGCAAATATGTTTCGGAGGAAGATTTACAGCAAACTTTTGGAGTGGAAAGAAGAATCCGCCGGGAAGACGGCCTTATTGATTGAGGGCGCAAGGCGTGTGGGTAAGTCTACGGTTGCGGAGGAATTTGCTCAAAAGGAGTACAAGAGTTATATTTTAATTGATTTTTCAAAGGCATCGAAAGTGGTCCGGGAGCTGTTTGATGATATTTCCGATTTGGACTATATCTTCTTGAGATTGCAGTTGATATATGGCGTGGATTTGCATAAAAGAGATTCTCTGATTATTTTCGATGAGGTACAGCTGTGTCCAATGGCGAGACAGGCCATAAAGCATCTGGTGAAAGATCGTCGGTATGATTATTTAGAGACCGGATCATTGATATCCATAAAGAAAAATATTAAGGATATATTGATTCCCAGTGAAGAACGGAAGATTAGTATGTTCCCTATGGATTATGAGGAGTTTTTATGGGCTATAGGTGATATGACGACCCCCAAGCTTTTGACCCGGGTTTTAGAGAAGAAAATTCCTTTGGGTGATGCAGTTCACAGAAAGTTGATGAGGGATTTTCGTTTGTATATGTTGGTGGGCGGTATGCCGCAGGCAGTGAATGAATATATCGAAACCAATAATTTTAGAAAGGTTGATGAAGTTAAAAGGGATATTTTAAAGCTGTATGAAGATGATTTCAAAAAGATTGATGCTTCCGGAAGAATGTCTATGCTGTTTGATGCAATTCCGGCACAGCTTAATACAAATGCATCCAGATATCAGGTGTCAAGTGTACTAGAG
>JAZQFO010000070.1:0-4908 GCA_045539535.1 Acetatifactor sp. | reverse complement strand
AGCCCAGACTTTTCAACAAGCTGATCATTCCATGTACATCTGAAATCCTGGGACAATTATAAAGATACGAGGGTTCTTTGGTAAGCAGGGTTGCCGCCAGCACAGGCAGCGACGCATTTTTAGAACCCTGAATACACACGGTTCCCTGCAGGGCGACTCCACCCTGAATATGAATAGAATCCATAGACACCATCCGGTTCCTGATTTTAGACCTATTCTATTTTATGCAGAAAACTCTATATTGTACCTTGTCTGACAACATTCCCCACAATCCGTCCCGCATCAGGCATCTTTCAGCTGAATGCCTCTGGCCACACTGAGTACCAGGCCGATCTCAATCAGCAAAAACAGCACCGAAGATCCTCCGTAACTGATAAAGGGCAAGGAAATACCGGTATTGGGGATTGTGGCTGTTACAACGGCGATATTCAGAACCGCCTGAATGGCAATATGCCCCATAACACCTACCACCAGCATCGCGCCAAACAGATCCTTTGCATTGTTTGCGACGATCATCATACGCCACAAAAGCATTACAAACATAATAATGATTGCAATCGCACCAAACAACCCCAATTCCTCACAGATCAGGGAAAAGATCATATCATTCTGTGCCTCCGGAATAAATCCCAGCTTCTGCATACTCTGTCCCAGTCCCTTACCCAGAATTCCTCCGCTGCCAATGGCATAAAGACCCTGCAAGGTTTGGAAACCGGTATCCTGTGCCATACTTTCCGGATTCAGCCATGCAACAATACGTCCAAATCTAAAGTTGCCTTCTCCACCGCTATTAACCGCAAGGGCAACCACACCAGCCACTGCCGCAACAGCCGCCAGCGCCATCACCACAAACTTCTTGTAATCCGGACTGGCTACAAATACCATAACAAAAGAGATAGCCATTACAATAATCGCAGAACTTAAGTTGGTGGTTACAAAATAAATCTCCAGTGCTATGGGCAGAGGCATCAGCATCATGATGACAAAACCCTTCATGGTCCGTATGCTTTTACCCATTTTACATACCATTACCGCAAGGAATAAAATCATACATAGCTTGGCAATCTCCGCCGGCTGTACCTGAAGCGGAACACCGGGAATCTTAAACCATCTTCTTGCGTTGTGGGACTCAATTCCAAGAGGCGTTAAAACCACCAGAATAGATATGGCAGAAACCACCCAGCCCGCTATGTAAAACCGCTCCCAGAAATGATAGTCTATATTCGCCACAATGGTCATCAGCACCAGACCGATGATAATGGCGATCAGCTGCCTTTTCAAATAATGGGCTGCATCTCCTTCATATTCCTGAAATGCCGTATATGAACTGGCAGAATAAATCATAACCAGGCCAAATCCAAGCAAAAACAATACGATAAACAAAAGGCTATAGTCAAAATAATATTCTGTTTGTTCTTTTCTCTTCCTTCTGCGGGTATTACCTGCCATCTGCCTACTCCTTTACTTAAAGGGCATTTACATAATCCTTGAATTCCTGCCCTCTTATTTCATAATTGGGAAACATTCCCCAGCTTGCACATGCCGGTGAAAGAAGCACTGCATCTCCTGCCTCTGCCAGCTGTGTACAAAGCTTCAGACACTCCTCATAGGTGTCCGCATATTTGATTCTCGCTTCCTCAAATCCATGAGCCAATGCACATTGTGCAATCTTTTCACGGGTCTGGCCAATTAAGACAAAGTATTTCACCTTGCCTTCCAAGGCTTCAATCCACTCGTCATACTCACTGCCCTTATCATAACCGCCGCCAATGAGAATGGTGGGTTTGCTCATAGCCTTAATACCCTGAATGGCTGCGTCCGGATTGGTACCCTTGGAATCATTGTAATAATCCACACCATTTTTGGTGGCTACAAACTCAATGCGATGCTCCACTGCACGGAACTCTTTGATTACCGCCAGAATGGTCTCCATGGGTACTTCCATGCCCTCTGCAATAGCAATAGCCGCCATCACATTTTCCACATTACAGATTCCCACCAGATTCATATCCTTGTGGATGTCCAAAAGTGCTTCGGCCTCACCGTTTACACTTTTCATAATCAAATCACCCTGCAGAAAATAGCCATTCTCCAAAACCCTCTGTGAGGAGAACAAAACCACTGTTGCAGGACATCTGTCAGCAAATTCAGCTGTGTAAGTATTCTCCGCATTCAAAACACAAATGTTGGACTTATCCTGATTGCAGGTGATGGCTTCCTTGGCCGCTGCATAGGCTTCCATGGTATGATGTCTGTTTAAATGATCCGGTGTAATATTTAAGATTGCAGATACACAAGGCTTAAAGCAATGTACCGTCTCCAACTGGAAGGAACTGATTTCCCCTACCGTTACAGTATCCTTACGTGTAGCCGGCACCTCCATGGTATAGGGATTGCCTATATTGCCCACTACAAACACATTATCCTTGCCCAGATGAGCCTTCATAATCTCGCCCACCAGCGTAGTTGTGGTGGTCTTGCCGTTGGTACCTGTGATAGCTGCCACACGTCCCTTTTCAGCCAAAAATCCCAACTCAATCTCACCCAAAATCGGAATATTCTTTTCTTTAAATCTAAGAAGCATGGGAATATCCAAGGGCACACCGGGACTGGGCACTACAATTTCAACTGCATTTTCCACTTCCGAAGGCAGTTCTCCGATGATACACTGCACCGAAGCACCTGAAACAGCCTTTACCTTCTCCTGTAATTCTTCCACCGTCAGCTTATCGTTGCTGTCATACAAAATAATATCTGCCCCAAAGCTTTCCAGAAGACTTACTGCGCCTACACCACTAATACCGGAGCCGATTACCAGCACCTTTTTATTTTGAAAATCCATTTTTCTCCTCCATTATTCAAACGCCTCACATAATATACAAAGCTAATAAACACATGAGCGCGGTTATTATCGTAAACATTGCCACAATTGCATTTTCTGACCATCCGCAAAGCTCGAAATGATGATGCAGGGGGGCCATCTTAAAAAGTCTCCTGCCACCGGTTATTTTAAAATAAAGCACTTGTAAAATCACCGTTGCAGTCTCCACCAGATACACAACTCCCACGATAGCAATATACAAAGGCATCTCCAAAAGGTATCCACAGGCCGCTACAAAACCGCCCAAGGCAAGCGACCCGGTATCTCCCATAAAAACAGTGGCCGGATGGGCATTAAAAAGCAAAAATCCCAGCAATGCTCCCGCAACTGCACAGGCCACAGGCGCAATTCCGTTGTTCCTTCCGATGGCAACCACTGCAAAAAATACCGCCACCACCACCGTCACGCTTCCGGCCAGTCCGTCCAGTCCATCTGTGAGATTGGTGCCATTCACCGTGCCCAACACCACCAGAAACAAAAATGCAATATTCCAGATTCCCAAATCCAGCCATACTCCCCTGCCTCCGGGAAGCTCCACAGCCAGCGTCACATCCGTGTATTGAATCAGATAACGGACAAAGGCTCCTGTCACAAGCACCTGAAGCACCAGCTTCTGCCAGGCTCTAAGCCCTAAGGATCGCCTGCAAATCACCTTGATATAGTCATCTATAAAACCGATCAGACCAAATCCCAATGTCATAAATAACACCGGCATAATCTCCGGGCAAGCTTCTAAATAAAACAGCGATACCACTACTGCACTAAATAGAATCAGCAAACCTCCCATGGTGGGGGTTCCGTCCTTTTTTAAATGTTCCTTGGGACCATCACCCCTCACAGTCTGACCACATTTTATCTGCCGTAGAAAAGGAATTACAACAGGACCTCCCGCCGCAGTCATAGCAAATGCTATAGCCGCTGCCCCAATCAGTCCCAAACCACTTTCCATCATTGATTATACTCCATTATTCCTAAATACGGAAGAATATTTTCAAAAAGCTGTCGGACAATCGGTGCAGACACCTGTCCTCCGTAATACACGCCCTGCGGGTTGGTGACAATTGCCACTGCAATCACCTGAGGGTCATCTGCCGGTGCAAATCCTACAAAAGAAGCGATGTAGCGCCCCGTTCCTCTGGGCAGAGTCTGGCTGGTGGCCGTCTTACCGCCCACTCGGTATCCTTCTACCTTGCCATTGATACCGCCGCCCTCACTAACCACAAGCTCCAGGATTTCTCTCATAGTAGCACTGGTTTCCTCTGACACGATTCCTTCTTCTACAGGGTAATCAAAGGTTTCCACCACATTGCCCTCACTGTCCAAAACCTCCATGCCCAAGTGAGGTGTCACCCGATTTCCTCCATTAATGATGGACGATGCCGTAGTAAGCAGCTGTATCGGTGTAATCTGAAAGGACTGCCCAAAAGTCATAGTCGCTAATTCCACTGTCCCTACATTTTCCTTCTTATGAGTAATAGTGCCTGCTTCACCCGGCAAATCGACACCCGTTTTTTCCATCAATCCAAACTTTTGGAAAGATTCATAAAAACGATCCACGCCCAACCGTAAACCAATATCCATAAACACAGGATTACAGGAATTTTGAATTCCCTGCACAAAATTTTCAGATCCATGTCCACCCACTTTATGGCAACGAATTCTACGGTCTTCCACAATGCGATATCCCGGGCAATAAAATGAATCATTCAAATTCAATATTCCGGCTTCTAAGCAGGCTGCCGTAGTAAATGTCTTAAACGTAGAACCCGGTTCGTAAGTATCGTTAATGCAGCTGTTGCGCCACATCTGATTTAACAAATCCTGCTTTTCCTTTTCATCGCTTGGTTCTGTTTCCAAATGCAGCGTTTCCAATGAAAAAGGCTCATTCAAATTGAACTCCGGCACATTCACCATAGCAAGAATTTCCCCGTTTTGTGGATTCATCATCAAAATAGAAACTTTATCTGCGTCTTTTTCCTCCATAACCTTCTCGGCTGCTTGCTGCGCATATGCCTGAATATTATAAT